>CAYOON010000120.1:0-6270 GCA_964405595.1 uncultured Lachnospiraceae bacterium
CATGCGCCCGATTCTCGATTCCATGCAGCTGTGGGGAGAGAACTATAAGGCGATAAAGGATCAGGAAAGTCGTTGATGAACTTGGTTTATTTAACCGATATTTGAAATTACAGAGATCAAAGTCGTGACATATAAAAAAGGAGGAAAAACATGCTTACAATCGGAACCAAAGCACCGGATTTTACATTACAGGACAAGGACGGCAAATCCGTCACGCTGTCTGACTTCCTCGGTAAAAAAGTAGTCATCTACTTCTATCCCAAGGACAACACCCCCGGCTGCACCCGTCAGGCGTGCGCCTTTGCGGGAGCGTATCAAGGATTTAAGGAAAAGAACGTCGAGGTCATCGGCATTAGCAAGGATAGCATAGCGTCCCATCAGAAGTTTGCGGAGAAGTACAATTTGCCATTCATTCTCCTGTCTGACCCCGATCTCAAAGCGATACAAGCCTACGGCGTGTGGCAGGAAAAGAAAAACTACGGCAAGGTCAGCATGGGCGTTGTCCGTACCACCTTTATCATCGACGAGGACGGAAATATCGAGAAAATCATGCCGAAAGTCAAGCCCGATACCAACGCGGCGGAGATCTTGGCGGAGCTGGCATAAAAGGGAAGAGTACGATGATTCAAGAGCTCATGCACGATCCGATATTTCTCGCGGGAAAGTCGGAGACGGCGACAAAGGATGACCTGCCGGTCGCACAAGATTTGCTTGATACGTTGATGGCGCACAAGGATAGCTGCGTCGGGATGGCAGCAAATATGATCGGCGTTCGCAAGCGGATCATCGCCTTTATCGATGAAAGCGGACGGGCTCCCGTGTATACGGTGATGCTCAATCCCGAGATCATCAAGAAGGACGGCGTATACGAAACCGAAGAAGGCTGTCTGTCCCTCCTCGGCGGCCCACGCAAATGTAAGCGATACAGGACGATCAAGGTACAGTATCAGACCACCGAACTGCAGACCCGCATTAAGACATACACCGGTTGGACGGCGCAGATTATTCAGCATGAAGTGGATCATTGCGCTGGGATTTTGATTTGAAAAATAATGATATAAAGGGAAGGGCATACCATGATCAAAACCTACAACAAACTTGTGCGCGACCGGATCCCGGAGATCATTGAAGCATCGGGCAAGACATGTGAAATAGAGATACTTTCGGATGAGGAATATCTGAAAATGATCGATTCCAAGCTCGAAGAGGAACTTGCGGAGTATCATAAAGATCAGAATATCGAAGAACTCGCAGATCTTCTTGAAGTGATTCGTGCAGCTGCAATCGCACGCGGATATACACTTGAACAACTTGAAACGGTCAGAGCCGAGAAAGCCGAAAAGCGTGGCGGATTTGAAAAGAAGATACTCTTAAAAGAAGTTGCAGAGAAATAAGGCGATAACACGTCTACAGATCCACATCGCCCATGTCCATCAAACGGAGGCTATACCATGTCACTTATAGAAACCAGTCGATATATCAGTTTAATACTTCGCCACAAGCCCGAGACAATCGGTATTACCCTTGACGAGCATGGTTGGGCGAATGTCGATGATTTGATCTCGGGAGTAAACCGAACTCACCATTTAACCAAAGAATTACTTGAAGAGATTGTGCGCACAGATAATAAAATGCGTTATTCTTTCAACGAGGACAAAACGTTGATCCGTGCCAATCAAGGGCATTCCATACCGGTTGACGTGGAGCTTGCCGAGAGCATACCTCCTGCCGTTCTGTATCACGGCACTGCGGAAAAGTATGTATCATCCATTGATCAGATCGGACTTATACCGAAATCGCGCTTGTATGTACACTTATCATCGGATGTGGATACGGCAATTAAAGTTGGAACAAGACACGGTAAGGCGGTGGTATATCTCATTGATACTGCCAAGATGATAGAAGGCGGTTACAAATTCTATTTGTCTGTGAACCATGTTTGGCTTACGAAAGTCGTCCCGGTGAAGTATCTGATAGAAAAACGTAAAAGTATTTAATCGTGGATTAGATCCAAAACTGAGAACGATTATTATCTGCGTCGCAATAGACAAAGAATAATTCGTGTGCTATTATGATTGCAACAATTCAATATGTAGTGCAGTCTTATTCACATATTTTTCATTGAGTTTTGAACTCGTACATATCAGGCACGGAATTTTTGAAACGAACAATGCCTGTTCGTGTTTTTGTGTTTCCGTGACCTGCTGTGTGCGGGTCTTTTTATTTTCCTGCTCCTACATAGGCTCAAACCGAATAAGAGTCACTTACTTACATACTCAAAATTCGTAAAAAAGGAAAAAACTTACCAATGCCCATGGCAAGAGGGCGGTGCATACGGTATATGCCAAAACCCGTGAGGAATGCGACAAGCTACTGGAGCAGATGATCGTTGAGGTTAGGGCGTTGACTGCGTGGATAAGATAATGCTTGAAGGGCTACTTTTCGTTCTTGCTTTCGAAGGATTTTCGGGGCGACCGATTAAACACTTTTCTGTAAGCACGGTAAAAAGCCGAATAGTCGTTATATCCGCAGACAAATGCCGCCTGTGTTGGGGATTCGCCTGCCGAAATCAGCCTGTCTGCGAGCACGACTCTTTTGGTTATGATATAATCCCAGACCGTAGTCCCGGTTGCCCGCTTGAATCTTTTGTTCAGCACGGGTCGGCTGATAAAGAATTTCTTTTCAATATCGCTTACCGATTGGTCGTCACAGATGTTTTGATTGATGTACTGGATGATTTCGTACATCAGTTTGTCATAATTGTTTTCGTCCGTGTCCCCTGTAAACTTTTCGGATTTGAAACTGTTGTAGATTTCTTTGAGGATTACGAAGAGATAATGATAAAGCTTGTTGCTCTCGCCGGGGTTCCCGGCGATCATTTTTTCGGCAGACAGCAATATCTCTTTCATAAAAGAAGTATTCATAATCTGTTGACCGTAGAAATTCTTTTCGCCGATCAGCCGGTCGTTGAAGGGCGCAAGCAGCTTGCCCTCCGGATCCAGCTCTAGGACGGTTTCCTCGGTAAAATGCAGATAGCATCGCTCGTAATCGCATCCCGGGGCGATTTCCGCCCGGTGCATCTCGCCCGGACGCAGAATGATCATGCTGTTTGGGTAGATTGCGTATTCGTGCCCTTCTACTACATACGAGCCGTTGCCGTTCATCATGAAAAATATCTCGCAAAACGGATGGGTATGTACGCTGAAAAACTCGCGGTACATATTTTGACTGACTTCATGTTTGAAAATAATATCCATATTTGCCACCCTGTTTTTAGCCGAATCTTGATTTTTTACGAGCAAAATGTCGTTTTATGTTTATTATATCACAGAAAATTAAAAATTTCAACTGTATTTTTAGGAAAACCGACAAGTTGACTGTAAAAAAATCTTAATTATTTGCAATGTTCTGTTTCTGATTTGCATAGCGTATTTTTACCGAAACCGTTATAATAAAAAACAGGATACCCAAATAACTTTGAGGAGGTTTATCATGAAAAAAACAATGAAAACTGCGGTTAAAGGCTTTGCGCGTTTGATCAGCACGCTTTTGGCTGCCGCGATTTTGTTTGGTGCCGCTCTTCCGGCGCTGCAAATCCTTGCGGCAGACCACACTTTCCTGCTAAGCGGAACCGGATCGGCCGTCTATCAGCTCGAAAACGGTAGGTTGTCGGGAAACGGTGTCAGCACTTCAAAGGAAATTCCGGGATATACCGGAAGCGGATATGTTTCCGGCTTTCTCTCCTCGGGAAACTCCGTCTCTTTTGACGTGAACGTCATAAGACCCGGAATTTACGGTCTTTCATTGCGTTCTGCCCTGTATATGGAGAATCAGGCTCTCGGCAAGAGCGACGGGCAGAAGAGCAGTCACACCCAAACCTCGGGCGATGTCACCGACGGAAATCCCGAAAGAGGTTCTTACTGGGGATCGGGTCAGCCGGTTACGCAGGACGATCCCAAGTGGCTCCAGCTGGATCTGGGCAGCGTGATCCCGGTACACATGATCCGAATCCGCATTGTCACCGACTGGAGCGCAAGAAGCCAGACCTTCGCGGTGTTGGGCAGCACAGACGGGCAGAATTTCACGACACTGAAGGAAGCTGCCGAGTACAGCTTCAAGCCGGCGGGCAAAGGCGATCTTTCCGGAAACTATGTGGACGTGACATTTGATCCCGCCGAAGTCAGATATGTCCGGATTCTTTTCACCGGCATTAGCGACAAGGGTACGAACGGTGCGCAGGTGGGTGAACTGGAGGTATATTCTCCACTTCGCAGCGCTCGGCTCTATCTGGACGGCAGCCTGATCAGCGAATTCTATCTGAACGTAGATCCGAATAACATCGTTGCGGCGGATTGGGATGCCCGTGTGCTTTCCTGGGCGGAAAAGGAGATCGGGGAACTGGCACTATCCGCGGGAGCTCACAATATCGAGATCCGGAGCGGAACCGAGCTTCCCGGCGAGCTGAATCTGGACAGTATTACGTTTGATTTTAAGAAGGTGCTGGACGACGAGGCTGTTGTCAATGTGATCAACCTGATCAGCGCGCTAAAGTCGGTTTATAATATAACCGTGAGCGATGCGGAGCAGATACTCGAAGCAAAAGAGGCGTATGAAAAGCTGACGGATTCCCAAAAGGTTCTCATTCCCGATTCGTCTGTTGAAAAGCTGAATGCGGCCGTTCGCAGGATCGGTCTGATCGGCGAGGCCGTGGCAATCGACAATCTGGACTGCAAGGATGATACCAATACCGGCGGCTGGAGCGTTATGACCAATTTGCAGATCGGTGATATAAGCCACGGCGACAGAGCCTTTACCTTCAGCGACATCCCTGCCGAGCTGTGGGGGTGCGACTGGATCCGTCCCGCCATGGAGTCAAAGCGGTGGAACGCGGGCTCGGTTCTCGTGAGCTTTGACGTGCACGTTTCCACCAATCTATATGTGGCATGGGATAGCTCCGCGCCTCTACCCGAATGGCTGCAAGGAAGCTCCGGCTTTACGAAAACCAATCTCACTCTTTCTATATCCAATACCGACAAAACCGTCTTTGAGTTGTATCAGAAAGAGGTAACGGCCGGAGAAACGGTATCCCTCGGAAACGTGGGAATGGATAAGGCGGTCTATATCGTTCTGCTGGAACATTTTACGGTGGTTCCGAAGGTCAGTCTGATCGAGGATACGACCGAATATCCCGTATTGGACGACGTTATCGTGAATGACAGCGCCAATGCCTCTTTCTGGAGTGTCGAGGACAATCTTCAGAAAGGGGATGCCGCATACGGAGATACACAGGCGAAATTCACGGAAATCCCCGAGTTCCTCGCGGGAAGCGCGTGGATCAAGCCTGCCGGTGCTTCCGGAAGCTACGGGAAGGATCTGCTGTCCGTTACCGTCAACAGGGACGGATACCTGTATCTTGCCGTTTCCGGGCAGGTAGGGCAGACGGCCTTCCTTGCCGGATTTGAAAAAACCGAGGCAACCCTCAAAATCGGAAATGAAAACTACAATCTTTACAGAAGGTATGTGGATGCGGGCAGCCGTCTGACGCTCCCTGCGCAGAATGCCGCCGCTCCCTGCTATATCGCGATTATGAAGATCAACACAATCAGCTCGGCTCCCGACCGTCCGTCGATCAGCCGCTTCCTGGCACCCTTTGATACCGACGGGTGGTATTTCGTCAGAGAAGGTTTCGGCGTCGGCTCAAAGCTGTTTACAAACGCCGATACCGCCGTAACGAAGCTCCCGGATTTGTACAAGGGCTGCGACTACATACAGACCTACCGCGACGACAAAAAGGCAATCTATTTCTACTCGGAAAGACAGATTGAGATTGCCGTAACCGTTGACAGACGCTTTATTGCAATCCCTTCGTGGCTTCAGACATGGGAGGATACGGGAGAGATCATTGAAGCGGGGAGTCGAAGCTACAGCATCTATACCAAAAGCTATGAAGCCGGGGAGTTTATCACGATTCCCAAGCTGGCGGAGACCTCCTATGACAACTATATCGTGATCGTAAGACCGCTGGATGCGGGAAAAGTCGCTGCCGAGAATCCTCTTGTTTCTGAAGGCAAGGATCAAAGCAGCAACAAGAAATATCTGTACTATACGAACGATGTCTTCAACGACAGCACGCTTCCCGACGGGTATACGGTTGCAGGCGGGAAGGCGACGATCGTCTCCGATGAGGAAGCGGTTCCCGTGGATCACGCTTTTCGCCGTCACTATACCCCTAAAACTAAAAAATATTCCTCATCCAAGCGGATGAGGAAT
>CAYOON010000121.1:0-6242 GCA_964405595.1 uncultured Lachnospiraceae bacterium
GCAAATGCACGGATTTTTCGGGATATATGCGCAAAAGACTTGCATTTCTTCGGATTTTGTGCTAGGATATCCCAAACGAACGGACACGGAGGCACGGATGGAGCAATTTTTCGCAAAACGACAACAGAATACCGTTCTTGCCGTAGCGGGCCCCACCGCGTCGGGCAAGAGCGCCCTCGCGCTCACGCTTGCCGAGCGGCTGGACGGGGAGATCATTTCCTGCGACTCCATGCAGATCTACCGGGGCATGGACATCGGCACCGCCAAACCTATGCAGGCGGAAATGGCGCGGATCCGGCATCACCTGATCGACGTGGCCGATCCCGACACGTCCTTCTCCTGCGCCGACTACGCCGAGCTGGCGCGAAAGGCCATCGCCGACGTACAGCGTAGGGGAAAGCTCCCGATTCTCGCGGGCGGAACCGGACTCTATCTGGAAAGCGCGGTCTACAACCGCACGATGGAGTCCCCCGGGGGAAATCCCGCCCTTCGGGCGGAGCTGGAAACCCGATCGACCGAGGAAAACCATGCCAGACTGCGGGAGCTGGATCCGATCTCGGCCGAAGCGATCCATCCCAACAACCGCAAGCGGGTGATCCGGGCGCTGGAAATCACGATGACCACAGGAATCCCGAAATCCGAATGGGATCGGCGTTCCCGGGAGAAATCTCCCGGCTACGACACCCGCATATTGGTGCTGACCGCCTCCGATCGGGAATATCTCTATCAGAGAATCGATGCCCGTGTGGATCAAATGATGGAAGCCGGGCTGCTGGAAGAGGTGCGCCGGCTGAACCTCTCCCCTGACACCACGGCGGGACAGGCCATCGGCTACAAGGAGCTGTCCGACTACCTCTGCGGCAGGGAAACGCTCACCGCGGCGGTTGATCGGATCAAGCAGGCAAGCCGGAATTATGCCAAAAGGCAGATCACCTGGTTCAAAAGATACCCCGATGCCATGGTCTGCGACATCTGCGATCCGGCGGGATGCGAAAATATTGTAAAATTATTGTTAAATTCTCTTTCATAGCCAAAAAGTCTCGGAAAAATATGCTATAATAAACCGTATGCAGGTATGTTGTCTTACGGAAGCGCCAAAAGGAGGATAGAGCGGATGGATAAACGGTATTTGTCACACGTTCTGCTCTATTTGATTCTGGCGGTCTTCGGAATTGCGATGATCGCCGAGATCGGCTATCAGTTCTACGATTCGGTCTACGAAAGCGTAGAAACGCTGGACATGTCTGCTACGACCTACCGCCAGACCATCGATACGCTGGGATTTTTCGGCAGAAAGGAAACTGTGCTGACCAGCGATTCCAATGGCGTTTGCCGCTACTATATCCCGGACGGCGAGCTTGTGCGCACGGGGCAGACGGTTGCCGGGATTTACGACTCGGGCAGCGGATCGGCAAAAACGATCGAGTCCATCCATTCGTTGGAAGAGGAAATCTCGGTTCTCGAGAACGCCCAGACCCTTGCATCGGGCTACACGCCCGCCGCGGTTGAGAAAGCCATCGCGGAGTTGCGCGCTATGCTGGTAACGGCGAGAGAACAGGGCGACCTGACAACCCTTACCGCCACCGAGTCCGAGCTTCGGCTGATGCTGGCAATTTCCCGGATCGTCACCGGAAAGGTGACTTCCTATAAAGAAAACATCGAAGCGTTGCGGGGTGAACTGCAAAGCACCATCGGGCAACTGGGGAATCCGGCGGCCAGCGTGAAATCCAACGGACCGGGCTGCTTCTACAGCACCGTGGACGGATATGAAAATCTGATCGATTTTTCCGATCCCGCAAAGCTGGACGCGGCGTCCTGCTTGCAGGTTTTTAACGGACAGGCGGGCGGAAGTACAGAGGGAATGCCGGTCGGCAAGCTGGTGGATGCCTACTCGTGGAATCTGATCTGCGAGATCGATCCCGCTCTTTCGGAACTGCTGTCGGTGGGCTTTGACTACACCGTGCTTCTCAACGATCAGAATACCGAGATCACCCTTACGCTGTCGGCGCTTCTGACCGACGAGGAAAGCGGCAGAATGGCAGCGGTGTTTGAATCCGACCGCACGCCGTCCGGCATGGATTTCACCCGGTTCCAGTCGATCTCCGTGGTGATCTCTTCCTATAACGGGTATGAGGTGCCTGCCGGGGCGCTTCGGATTCTGGATGGAGTAACCGGAGTTTACGTTCTTCACGGCAGTGTGGTGCAGTTCCGCGAAGTCAAGTCCGAATTCAGCGGCGACGGCTACATCTTTACGCCGGCGGAGTTCGAATCGGACAGCGGATACAAGCCGCTGAGCTTCTACGATCGGATAATCGTAAAGGGAAAGGATCTGTATGTCGGAAAAATCATTGACTGATCCAAGATCGCCGGAGGGCATGGAAAGTGCCTTCTCGGATGTGCGGAAGAGACTTGCAAAGGCGTGCGGGGGCAGGGAGGTCACCCTGTTGGCAGCCACCAAAACAGTCCCTGCCGACTGTATAAATTACGCGATTGACCATCTGGGACTCACCGAAATCGGTGAGAACCGGGTGCAGGAGCTTCTGGAAAAGTACGACGATCTGCATAAAGAGGGCGTTCGGATTCATTTCATCGGAAGGCTCCAGACCAACAAGGTCAAATACATTGCGGACAAGGTTGAGATGATCCATTCGCTGGATTCGGCCGCCCTTGCGGGCGAGATCGAAAAGCAGTGCGCAAAGCGCGGACGGGTCATGGACGTGCTGATCGAGATCAATCTTGCGGACGAGGCGTCTAAAGGCGGGATTTCGCCGGACGGTGCGGAGGATTTCCTTCGGAGTTTGTCCGTCTATACGCATCTGCGCCCCCGTGGGATCATGGTGATCCCGCCTGCGGGCTGTGACAGCGCGGAGAACGTCCGTTATTTTACCAAGGCGAAGGAAATCTTTGACCGCCTTTCGGCGGCAAAGCTGTTTGCACCGGACGCGCCCGCTGTGCTGTCCATGGGAATGTCGGACAGCTTTGAGACGGCGGCAGCCTGCGGATCCACGCTGGTTCGTGTGGGATCCGCCCTGTTCGGGAAGCGGAACTATCCGGAAAAACAAGGAAATTGAAAATAAGAAGTAAAAAAATATTTTATTGGAGGATTGAACCATGGGAGTAAAGGATTATTTCAGCAAACTGTTCCCTGAAAGCGACGAGGACGAGGAAGACGACGTTCTCGAAGAAGAGGAAATTGAAATCCCGGAAAAACAACCGGTTAAGGAGGAAAAGGTAATGGAAAAGAATGAAGTACGTCGCGGCGAGCCCGCAAGAACAGAGACATATGCAGGTACAAGAGCAGGCCGCAGCCCGTCCGAGGCAGGATCTGCCGTACTGGAGCTGAAGGTTGTCAGACCCGAGAAATTCTCGTCGGTCGGGCAGATCGCCGATCACCTCCTGAACCGCTGCACGGTAGTTCTCAATCTGGAGGCAGCCGATAAGGATACCGCAAGACGGATCGTGGACTTCCTGAACGGCGTTTCCTACTCTATCGACGGCGAGATCAAGCCGGTTGCCAACAACACCTTTATCATCACCCCCCACAACGTGGCGATTACCGGTGAGCAGCTCTCCGAGGGCTCGTCCCCTGCCAAGAGCGCCAATACCTTTGACGAGTTCTGATTTTTTGTCTGATCTTCGGCAGCTTCGCCGGACGGGCGCGTTCTCGTGCCCGATCCCTCCCTAATTTCGCAGATTTTCCAGACCGCGCCGACAGTACGCCGGTACGACAGTATAGGAGTTTTCCGCCTTGTCGGGTATAGACCCCGGCTTGTGTATCTGCGCTTTCAAACCCTGGCGGCGCCGCCAAAAAACGAAATCGTGGTGTAGTGAATTGAACATTTTGATCTATATCGTTGTCTCCGTTGCTTATATACTGATCATTGTGGAGCAGCTTTGCATGTTTTTGCGGGCGATCCTGTCCTGGTTTATTCAGGATGAGGGTAACGTTTTGCTGAACTTCCTTTATTATGTTACCGAGCCGGTGATCGCCCCTGTACGGCTGCTTCTGCGTCGGTTTTTTCCTGCACTGGATGAGTTTCCGATCGACATTGCTTTCTCCGTCACGCTGATCCTTCTGCTCCTCATCGAGATGATGCTGCCGACGGTGCGTCTGTAAGAATCGCTATGGAAAACGAAAAGCTGTTTTACGCGCGTCTGGACGATTTCATCGACCGATGCGGCAGGGGGCAGACGGCGGCAACCGCCTTTCTGACCCCGGAGGAGATCGTACTGGCCGACGCGTACCTGCGGATGAACGCCCGGGACGTGTCGTGGACTTTCTGCGGCGGCGCCCCCGACGCGGAACGGAGAATACTGATCATCCGTCCCGATTATCTGCCCGAAGACGGGGAGGAAATCCGGGAACGGATTTCTGCGCTTGAAATCAAAAGCAGCGGATTCGGGAAAGCGCCCGATCACAGGGCCTATTTGGGTTCGCTGATGGCGCTGGGAATCAAGCGGGAGACGGTGGGCGACATCCTCTGCATGGAGGATTGTGCCGTGGTTTTCGTGACGCCCGCCGTGGCGGCCTTCCTTTGCGCCGATCCCTCGCCCCTGACCTTCGTGGGACGGGAGAAGGTTCGCGTGTTGCCCGCCGATCCGTCAAAAATCGCCGGATGGAAGCGGGAATTTGCCGAAATCTCCATCGTCGTCGCCTCCATGCGGCTGGACTGTATCGTGGCAGAGCTTGCGAAGGTATCCAGAGAGAAAGCGAAGGTGGCGATCCAGAGGGGAGATGTGCAGCGAAATCACCGGGAAACCACGGAGGTTTCGCAGATCTGCGTCCGGGACGACGTTCTGTCGATCCGCGGATGCGGGAAATTTATTATTGGCGAAATGGGTACGACAAAGAAAGACCGGGTACGTCTTTCTTTACGCGTATACCGCTGATTAGAGGTGAAAAATTTTCATGAATCCTCCGGAATTCATGAAAATTACGAGTTTGCACCTTAAATGGCTTTCGCCATTTGTTTCGCCAAAGGCGAAACCGGTACAAACTCGCGGTATCGAGAAAGGGATGATCAATATCTATGTTACCCCCTTACGAGCTGGAAGGGAAGAAGACCTTCAAGCGGGTGATGAAAGGCTACAGCCCCGCAGAGGTTGATGAATACATTGAATATATCGTTGAAAAATACAAGGAGCTCTACCACACCTACAGTGATCTGGAAAAGAATCACACAGCGGTCAGAGCGGAACTTTTAACCTATAAAGAAAACGAGGGCGCCATCCGTAAGACGCTGGAGAGCGCCAGAAGCGAGGGCAATCTGTTTCTGGATCGCGCCAAGGAGCGTTCGGCGTCCATTATGAAGACCGCCAGGGACGAGTTCGACGTGATTCTGGACAAATACAAGCGCCAGATCGCCGAGCAGGCCGAGCGTCTGCGGATTCTGACCGAGCAGGTGAATGCCTTCAAGACCTCCATCTACATTCAATATCAGCAGCATATCGAGTATCTGGAGGAGATCGCACCCGACGGCGGCTATCCCGTGATGCCTACCTCCGACGATGTGGTGGAGCGTACCATGAAGACTGTTGCGGCAAGAGTTTTGTCAGCCGCTGCCGTTTCCGAGTCGGATGTGATCAACCGTAGCGACGAGGATGCCGAAAGCGAACCGTCCGACGCGGAGGAATTCGTGTTCGGTTCCATCGATCCGGACGAAACCGATCCGGCGGACAATCCCGACGAATTCAGCCCAATTGGCTACAAGGAGTCGGATGAAGACGATGTCCGAACCGGGGACACCATGAAGTTTCATATTCTCACCGATCTGCCGCCCGATATAACCCAAGCGGAAGACGTGATTTTTGGAGACAATTGAAAGAAGCCTGCGGCTTCTTTCAATACGAGTTTCCGCCTTGGTTGGCTCCGTAAGGTCGGCTTTGCCGCCCTAGACATTTCGCCGAAGGCGAAACCGGCATAAACTCGAGTGAGATAAATAAAAGAAAGGTATGGATACCAAAATGGCAAAAGATTACACACAGTCGCTGAATCTGCCCCGCACAGAATTTCCCATGCGGGCGGGACTTCCCCAGAGAGAACCCGAAATGCTGGAAAGATGGCAGAAAATCGACCTTTATAACCTGATCAATAAGAAGAACGCGGAAAAACCCACCTTCGAGATCCACGACGGACCTCCCTTTTCCAACGGCAATATCCACATGGGTACTGCCATGAATAAGATATTGAAGGATTTCATCAACCGCTCCAAGATGATGGGCGGCTACAGAGTTCCCTATAC
>CAYOON010000122.1:0-6233 GCA_964405595.1 uncultured Lachnospiraceae bacterium
CTGCGGCAAGCCCGACTGTAAGCCCGGCTGCGACTGTGACCGCTATATGGAGTTCTGGAACCTTGTTTTCACCCAGTTCAACAACGACGGTAAGGGTAACTATACCCGCCTTGCCAAGCCCAATATCGACACCGGTATGGGTCTGGAGCGTCTTGCCTGCATCATGCAGGGGGTCAATAACCTCTTCGAGGTGGATACCGTCCGCAATATCATGAAGGCGATCTCCGATAAGGCAGGCATCCACTACGGCGAGGGTGAAAAGTCGGATATTTCGCTGCGCGTGATTACCGACCACATCCGTTCGTCTACCTTTATGATCTGCGACGGCGTGATCCCCTCCAATGAGGGACGCGGCTATGTCCTGCGCAGACTGCTCCGCAGAGCAGCCCGTCACGGCAGAATGCTGGGCATTGAAGGACTCTTCCTTGCCGACATCGCCGCTGTTGTCGCTAAGGAAAACTACTCCGAGTATCCCGAGTTGACCGAAAAGCTTGCTTATATTCAGAAGGTGATCTCCATGGAGGAGGAGCGTTTCGCCTCCACCGTGGACGCCGGTATCGCGATCCTCTCCAATATCGCCCGGAAGGTGATGCAGGAGGGCAAGGACGTAATCTCCGGCGAGGACGTATTCAAGCTGTACGACACTTTTGGATTCCCCTACGACCTGACCCGTGAAATCGCCGCTGAAAGCGCCTTGAAACTGGACGAAGAGGGCTTCAAGCGCCTGATGAGCGCCCAGAAGGAGCGCGCAAGAAGCGCGAGAGCCTCCATCTCCGGCTGGAGCGAGGCATCCAAGTCGCTGCTTTCCGACTTCCCGGCAACCAAGTTCCTCGGCTATACCAACACCTCCTGCGAGGCGAAGGTACTGGGTCTGATCGCCGACGATATGAGCGTTGAGACCATCACCGAGGGAACCTTCTCGCTGATCACCGATCAGACCGTCTTCTACGGAGAGGGCGGCGGACAGGTAGGCGATACCGGTGTGATCTACGATGCCGACACCATGATCACCGTCACCGATACCCAGAAGTCGAACGGCGTCTATATCCATCAGTGCTCGCTGGTCAACGGCGACGTCCGCGTGGGTGATCCCGTAAGACTGGAGATCAACGAACAGCGTCGGGTATCCATTGCGAGAAACCACTCCGCCTGCCATCTGTTGCAAGCAGCCCTCCGGCAGGTTCTCGGAACCCACGTTGAGCAGGCTGGCTCCTATGTGGATGAATTCCGTGTCCGTTTCGATTTCAGCCACTATGCACCGCTGACCACCTCCGAGCTGGAACAGGTTGAGGCACTGGTCAACGCGCACATTCTGCTTGCCGAGCCTGTAACCACCCTCGAAACCGACATCGAAACCGCCAAGAAGAACGGCGCAATGGCTCTCTTCGGGGAGAAGTACGGAGCGGTGGTTCGTATGGTCAAGATGGGCGTATTCTCCACCGAGCTTTGCGGCGGAACCCATCTGGACAACACCGGAAAAGCCGGACTGTTCAAGATTATCTCCGAGTCCTCGGTTGCCGCCGGTGTTCGCCGAATCGAGGGAACCACCGGTATCGGCGTATTGGGTCTGATCGGCGAGAAGGACGCGCTGATCGAGGAGACCGCCAAGGAGCTGAAGGTCGGTAATGTAGCCGATCTTGCCAAGCGCGCGGCGCAGCTGCAAAGCGAGCTGAAGGCTGCCAAGGCCGAGATCGAGGCTCTGGAAGCCAAGATGGCAGGATCCCGTCTTGATGAGATCGTCAAGAATGCCACCACCGTCAAGGGCGCGACCGTAATCGCCGCCCGTGCTGACGGATTGACCACCGATGCTGTCCGCAACCTCTGCGATACCATCCGCGACAAGGATGCGAAGGCGGTTATCGTGATCGTGTCGGTCGTGGAAGGAAAGCTGAACTTTGTCTGCACCTGCGGAAAAGAAGCGCTCGCCATGGGTGCCAACGCAGGGAAGATCATCAAGGAGATCGCCATGATCTGCGGCGGCGGAGGCGGCGGACGTCCCGACAGCGCAACCGCAGGCGGTAAGGATCTGTCCAAGATTGCGGAAGCTATTGCAGCCGTTCCCGCGACTGTGGAAAAATATCTGAAATAATGGAAAAATACGTTTTCTTCTTCGACCTCGACGGAACGCTGGTCAATCGCACAGAACTGCCGGAAGAGAATATCAAAGCCATCGAGCGTGCCAGATCAGAGGGCTGTCCCGTGTTTCTCAACACGGGACGGGCTCCCGCCTTCATCCCAGAATGGGTATTCGAAAGACTGCATTTTGACGGAATTATCGCCGGATCGGGCGCCTATATCCGCATCGGCGACGAGACCGTGCAGGCACTGACCATTCCGAACGAAACCATCGCGAAAAACTGCACCTTCCTGAAAAGAACGGGCAGAACGACGATTTTCGAGGGAATCGAGGATGTTTTGATCCTGAATCCAAACATGGAAACGCCCTACACTGTGATCGAAGACGGCGAGGATTTCCTCCAAAATTACGCCGACTGCAAGGTGCAAAAGCTGAACCTGCGAGGAACGCTGACCTTTGCGGAGAGACGCTATTTCTCCATGTTCTATACCGTGATCCAGCACGAGAAATACGCCGAATGCTCGATCCCCGGTACGGACAAGGGGACTGCGCTGGAAAAGGTCATGGAACGCTATCCGGACTGCAAATCGGTAGCCATGGGCGACAGTGCCAACGATCTGGACATGCTTGCCGTGGCGGATATTTCGGTAGCCATGGGGAATTCGCCCGATTTCGTGCGCCACGTCTGCACCCACGAGACCGACACTGTAGAACAGGCGGGGGTGGCGAAGGCGATCAACGGAATTCTGGACGCGGTCGGTGATTTTGCCGATCTGAACTGAAAAAGGCAGGGAATACAAAGAATGAACAGAATTGCATCATTTTCGGTCAATCATGACTACATCACCCCCGGAATCTATCTTTCCCGGATCGACGGGGACGTGCAGACCTATGATCTGCGCACCCGCACCCCCAACGCGGGCGATTATATGGACGATCTGACCATGCACAGCGTAGAGCATCTGTTTGCTACTTATGTTCGAAACAGCCGATACGGCGACCGCGTGATCTATTTCGGCCCCATGGGCTGCCAGACTGGCTTTTATCTGCTTCTGCGGGACGTTCCGGGGGATCAGGTTCCGGGGCTTGTGATCGAGATCCTCGAAAAGATCGTAAATCACGAGGGCGAGATGTTCGGCGCCAAGCGTGAAGAGTGCGGCAACTACCGGAATCTTTCGGTAGAGGCGGCGAAAAAAGAATGCGCCCGCTATCTGGAGGCGCTGACGGGAAAAGAGTGGAATTTGCAGTATCCCACCGGGAATTGAAAGGAAAATCGAATGACTATCGGAATTATCGGAGCTATGCAGAGCGAGGTAGAACGCCTGCTGGCGGCTATGGAGAATAAGGAAACCGTCCGCGCTGCCGGAGCGGATTTCACCCGGGGCAGAATTGCAGGAAAGGACGTCGTCGTAGTCATGTGCGGGATCGGGAAGGTCTGCGCCGGAGCGATTGCCCAGTGTATGATCGACCGTTTTGGCGTGTCGGCGATCGTGAATACCGGCGTTGCTGGAGGTCTTGACGAACGGCTGGAGATCGGCGATCTGGTGGAAGCCACCGACGCAATCCAGCACGACTTTGATCTGACCGCTTTCGGTTACGCAAGAGGTTATATGCCCTGCGCGGGAGGCGATAAGCAACTGCCTTCCCGGTTTGTCGCCGATCCCGAACTGTCCGACCGCTTTGTCGACGCCTTTACCTCGGCGGGATGTCGTGGAAAGGTGATTCGCGGTACGGTCGTATCGGGCGACATTTTCGTAAGCGATCCCGACCTCAAGAACGCGCTGATCCGCGACTACAAGGCCGCCGCCACCGAGATGGAGGGAGCCGCCATCGCGCAGATCTGCCGGCTGAACGAAGTCCCCTTTGCCGTCGTGCGTGCGATCTCCGATCTAGCAGGAAAGGAAGCGAACATTTCCTTTGATACCTTTGAGATCCAAGCGGCAGAGCAGTCGTCGAGAACCATTCTTCGGATGCTCGAAACCCTTTGATTGCCGGAATCTATAACAACAGAGACTGCCGTCCATCCCGGGCGGCAGTCTGTTTGCTATTCAATTGTGCATTTCAAATAGTCGTCCATCTCTTCTCGGGAATGAAAAACCACGATCTCCTTGTTCGAATATCGCTCCAGAAGCTCCATCACCTTGGGACGGCTGTCGGTATTGTACCGCCGGATGAATTCGGCGAACGCCTCGTCATCCTCTTCTGACAGAACGCAGGGCATATCCGGCCGCGGCATCCCTTTTCTCGCCCGGATTCCCGCAACGCAGACTTCGGTAGGAAGATCCAGAAAGAAAACCGTATCACAGGCCTGCATCCGCAGCTCCATGGTGGAGCCGTAGTTTCCGTCGATGATCCACTCCTCACCCGCCATAGCATCCGCAAGTCTTTGCAGAAACACGGGTCTCGGGACGTTCGTCCGATCGGCGTTCCAATTGAGCAAATCCAGATGGATCAGCGGGATCGACGTTGCTTTGTGTAATGTGCGGGCAAAAGTGCTTTTCCCGCTTCCGGGACAGCCGATTACAATGATTTTCTTCATTAAATCGCTCACTTTCGTACAAAAAACTGCCGCACGTTACCATGCGGCAGTTTTTGAAGATTAGTCCATATAATCCTCAAACCAGTAGAGTCCCTTAGGCGTAGCAACCATAGCGCATCTGGGAGCGGCATGCTGACCGTTATGGGTATCATCATCGCCCTTGACAGCCCAGTACTCGTCGGAGCCGTCGGCATTGACATGATACTGTCCGCCGATGATCAGGTCGCTGACGGTTTTCCACGCCATTCCGATGCTGATCGTGTTCTCGAAGAGTACATCTTCGGGAAGATCCTCGTTGGAGATGAATACCTCGGTGATGGTGTGATACTTTGTATCTCCGTTGATTTCGGAAGTAACCATCACAGCCTGTGTGATCTTACAGCTGGCGTTGTCGCCTGCACCGGTCTTGCAGTCAGCACCGATGCCGCCTGCATAGGCGAATACCTGCTCCGTGCTGTTATCCACGAAGATCTCAAAGTTGGAGTTCTTCCACCAGGTTTCGTCGGTGCTGGTGTAAATGTCATGGTAGGCATCGCAGGCAAGATAAAGTCCGGTGGTGGTGGTTGCGCCGTAGAAAGTTGCCTTTTTACCTTCGGTAAATGCCTCGCCGATTACAGACATCGAGGTCAGACCTTCCCAGTCAGAGAGGTCGCCGTCTACGGTGAAGCGGACTCCGTCAATCAGATCATCCTTCGGCTTGTTTTCGGGGGTAGAGGGTGCGACAGTAGGAGTGCTTGCGGTTGTCGCGGGATCAGAGGAAGATGAAACCGGGGTAGAGGATGCTTCAGAACCCGAAGATGAGGGTGTATTCGAGGACTCAGGGGTAGAGGAAGATCCTCCGGGAGCCGACGATGTGGCATCCGAATTGTCACCGCAGGAAGCAAGCATGCCGCAGGCAAGAATCAGCGCCAGTGCGAAAGATAACTTTTTCATGGTAAAAATCTCCTTTATGTACTTAATATGCACTAATATTATACCACAAATTTGCGATTTCGTCAACAGATCTTTAGAAAAAACTTGTCCGGAATGCAAATTCGTCCTTTTCGACAAGTGTTTTGTGGCAATTCTATGAAAAATATACAACTATCCAAAACAATATTGACATATTTAGGATTATCTGTTGACTTTTCCGATAAAAGGGAGTATAATGAATCCATTACAGCTTCAAAGGAAATAATTGACATGAACTCTGGTCGAAAATATCCAATATTCGATGCGCATACGCACGTTTATCCCGAAAATCTCGCAGAAAGGGCTACAATCTCGCTGGGGCAGTTTTATTCGATAACGATAGACGGGAAGGGGACCATAGAAGATCTCGTCTCAAACTGCAAAAAAGCGGGCGTGGTCGGCTTTCTGCTCTTGGGCGTCGCGACATCTGCTGAGCAGGTGTCCAACGTGAACCGCTATCTTCGTACCTGCGTGGAGTACGCCCGATCTCACTCTGTAGAGGCGTACGCCTTCGGCGGATACCATCAGGACGTGCCCGATCCCGAGGCGGCGGTCGCGCAGATCGTAGATCTGGGGCTCTCGGGAGTGAAGATCCATCCCGATATACAGCGGGTCTCGCTGGACGATCCGAGATGGGTGCTGGCGGCCTATGTTCTCCGGGAGGAC
>CAYOON010000123.1:0-6206 GCA_964405595.1 uncultured Lachnospiraceae bacterium
CCGAGGCGGGGATGGTGATATTTTTCAGGGAAGTGCATTCGGCGAAGCTGTAGATGCCCATATCGGTGAGGGTGTAGGGCAGGGAGACGCTTTTCAGGGCGGAACAGGTGGCGAATGCGTAGTCTCCGATGACGGTGATGCCTTCCTCTATACGAAGGGATTTGATGCTGTCCTTCCGGCTTGCCCATGGGGCGTTGGTGGCGTGGGTTTCGTCATCGGAATTGTTGGAATAATCGTACATTCTGCCGCTGCCCGAGAGGGTCAGCTTCCCCGATTCGGTGAGGCTCCACGAGATGCCGTCGCCGCACTTGCCCGTGGCGATCACGAGGGTGTTGTGCCGGATCCCGATGAAGAGCAGTAGTCCCGCAAGTAGAGCTGCACCCAGTCCGATCAGCACGAAAAAGACGATTTTCCGGGTTTTGGATAGTTTCGGTTCCACGTTCACGATGGCACCTCCTTTTTATAAGTTTTCGTCCACCTTTTCCAAAAGGTGGCGCAGGTCAAGGGCGCGTAGCCCTTGTCGCGCTCCGCAGAGCGCGAAACTCCCTACGGTCTTTTTCTTTTTGCCAAGCTTTTTCTGGAGCGATCATGCGCAGCATGATCGGTCTAGGCCTCTTTTGGTCAAAAGAAAAAGCGGACTAACGAGTTTGTGCTTATAAACATACTGTCGCGAAATAATCGAATTCTCTCATTCCCCGTTCGCGGAAGAATCTCCCGATTCGAGCTTGGCTTCCAGTTCGGCTATCCGATCCCGGAGTGCGGACAGCTCCTTCTCAACGGGGTCGGGAATGTTGACCTGATCCAGATCCAGTACCCGTCTTCCGTGGCGGCGAACCACTCTTGCGGGGATTCCGACAGCGGTAGAGTCGGCGGGAACCTCGTCCAGCACGACCGCGCCCGCGGCGATCTTGGCTCTGTCGCCTACCTTGAAGGGCCCCAGAACCTTGGCTCCGGCTCCCACAAGGACGTTCTTGCCGAGGGTCGGGTGACGCTTGCCGCAGTCCTTTCCTGTACCGCCCAAGGTTACGCCCTGATAGATGGTACAGTCGTCGCCGACCTCGGCGGTCTCGCCGATGACGACGCCGGCACCGTGGTCGATGAACACGCCCCTTCCGATGGTGGCGCCGGGGTGGATCTCAATGCCGGTTACGATCTTGGTAAGCTGACTGATGGCGCGGGCGGTGAAGGGCATCCCTTTTGCGTGGAGCAGATGGGTCAGACGGTGGATGGTTACGGCATGGAAGCCGGAATAGAGCAGGGCGACCTCCAGCTTGCTTTGGGCGGCGGGATCCCGATCGCGGATCTGCTCCAGATCGTAGTCGATCTCGGTCAGCAGCTGTGCCGCCCGATCGGTCGATTTGTCTATGATTTGTGTGATTTTCGATGGTTTCATTCTATCGTTTACCTTTCTTACGGAAGGATGATTATTTACGAATAAAAAAGCCGCCTTTGCGCCAAAAACAGGCACAAAGGCGGCAAAACATGTCGCGGTTCCACTTTGATTTCTCACTTGAATGCCCGTAACGGGGGCAAGTCGGATCCGGCTAACACAGTGCAGCTTTGCAGTGCGCTTCACGGGATCGGCTCACGGATGCACGGTCGAACATCTGCCGCACGCCTTTCAGCCGGGGGCGCGCTCTCTGCGGACAGGGGAAAATCCGACAACTTTCCGATCATAGCCTGTATTTTATCCTATTCTTCTATCATTATAGCGTACTTCGCCCGATTTGTCAACAGACTTTGGAAAAATATCCGGATATTTTTCAGCCGTTGCCCTCATCCGACGGATTCTGCGGCTTTTTTAACCGTTCCTTTGCCTTCTGGCGGATGGTTTGCAGAGCGTTTGGAATCTTGAACAGCTCGATAAAGGTCAGAAGCAGCGCGGTGAGAACCAGAATCCCGATCCGCGACTTCCAGCCGATCCGATAGATCCCGAACAGCGCGCCGAATGCGGGGAACGCCATTCCCAGACAAACCAGAATGATTCCGAACAGCACCGACAGCAGCAGAATGTTGGAAATCCGGTTCTTCCCCTTGAACAGGCTGCCCTCTTTCCCGCTTTCGAGAAGGATCACAGGGGAGGCGATCAGCGTGGACAGGAAGATCGGCGTGCAGATCCCTTCCAGCGAGACGGCGGAGGTCGTATACAGCAACGAACCCACGATTATCTGACAGATTCCGAAGAATACTCCGGTCAGAACGGCGCTGATATTCACGGCGGCAGGCGGTTGCAGCCGGGATTTGCTTCTCGTCTCAAGAATGTCGGAAGAGGGAGCCTCAAAGGCGATAATCATCACCGCCGCAAGGTCGAAGATCAGACCGCAGACCAGCATCTGCACGGGGGTAAGCATACATCTGCCCGAGAAGAATGTCCAGAGTAGGAGCAGCAGACGGGCGGTGTTGACGGTCAAAAGATAGGTCAGCAGACGCTCGATGTTGCGATAGATCATTTTCGCCCGCTGAATCGAACGGCAGACGGCGTTCAGACCGCCGCTCTTATGCCGTCCGGATACGACGGACACGATCACGTCGCTGACGAATCGCAGGGCATCACAGCCGCTGGGCGCGCCGTCTCCGGCCTTGCTGACGCTGATCGGGACGTCGGGAAGAGCATTACGGTTTGCCGATCTGCGGCGTCTGCCCGACAGGGTGACGCTTTGGGTGTAGCTGACGTCGGCCTCCCGCATGGCGACGATCTCGTCGAAGTTCAGACCCAGAAATCCGACGGTCTCCCCCTGCTTTTTCAGGGTTTTGATGACTCTTCGGATGCTGTTCTTGTTCATTCCCCGATAGAGGGTGATCTCCTCCGATCTGGCGGCAAGCGTCGAGTCGCTCATGGCGTCGATTTCCGTTCGGTCGGCGACCTGAATATCGGGACTTACAAGGATTTTCAGCTTCCCGGCAAGGGAGATCTCCCGCTCCGACGTATCGGGGGAGGAGAGAATCACCCGGATTCCCGCGTTCTGCATCCGCTCCACCGTTTCGATAACGCCGGGGAGCAGGGGTTCGTCAAATCCGAGGAAGCCCTCGAAGGTCATGCCGGACAGGGTGTCGGACAGGCGAACCAGCTTGTAGTATTTGGAATAGTTGGTCGCAACGCCTATGACTGGCCCGCGTTCCCGCATCATGCGTGCGGCGATGGCGGAAAGTCTGCCGCGGGCAGCCGGATCCAGATGGTGAATATTTCCCTTCAGATCCCGGTAGAAGGAGCAGACGGCGAGGATTTCGTCGGCGCCACCTCTGGCTACGATCCGCCGCTCTCCCCGGTTGAAAACCAGCGTGGTTTCGAAGGGGCAGTATTCGCTTTTGGAGAGGTGCTCCACCAGCGGGAACTCCTCGTGCAGCTCGCGGGTATACAAGCCGCTCTGCTTGGCGGCACGCAGGATGGCGTCCTCCTCGCAGCTGTACATGTTATCTCCGGCGGAGGTCAGGGCTACCAGCCGATCGCCGTACAATCCCGTGGAAACCACCGCCAGACGGAGAATGTTCTCGCAGTCGGGATGGAAGCCCAGCGCGTCGATTTCATAGGGCTCGTCCTGCTTTACGTCCAGATAGATGGAGCAGAGGGTGGTATCCTGCGCGGCGGTGACCGCTTCGGCGGGGATGATCAGGGCGGACAGCTTCTGCATGGCTTCCAGCTTTTCCGCCTTCTTGATCAGCGCGCCGGTGCTGATCTGTCCGGACTGGGTCAGCGCACCGAAGATGCCCACCGATACGATGATATAGCCGAAAACGGCGTAGAACTCGGTCATTGCGCCGCATCCGAAGGCGAGGGCGTACAGGAGTCCGTCCAGCGCACTGTATTGGTGGAAGGCGGGGAGCATGTTCAGTACGGTCAGTCCGAAGGTCAGGATGATGGCAAACAGGGTGACAAAGAAGGACAGTCTGCGCAGGGAATTGAACACTTTCAGCCGGTCGTAAGAGATGGCGGACACGTTTTTGCCCACCGAACAGACGTAGCAATCCTTGCCGCAACGGCAGGCGATGGCCTTTCCGTGGCCGCTCTGGACGATGGTGGAGGCGTAGACCATGTTGATAGCCTCGTGGGGCAGGATGTTGCGGATATTCTGATAGCCGCTGTCCTTGCGGACGGGACCATTCGCGCCGGTGATGCCCGTTTCCAGCGTGATCAGGTTGTTATCCTCGATCAGTCTGGCATCGCAGGGGACGATGTCGCCGGCGGAAAGGCAGATCACGTCGCCTACGACGATCTGATCCTGCCGGATCAGCGTCATTTTGCCGTCCCGGATCACCTTGGCGGTGGGGAGGGCGGAATGTCCCATTTTGGCGAGGATCTTTTGCGACTTGATGTAGGAGATTATGACCGTTATGTAGTTGACTGCCAGCGTTGAGACGAGGATCAGTGCCATGATGGGCTGTCCGAATATAGCGGCAAGCAGGCAGGACAGTCCCAGCAGGATGGACAGGGTATTGGTGGAAGTTTTGCGCATGTATTCCCAGAAGGAATCGGCGGGGATGGGGAAAACGGTGTTGGTGCCGTTTGTTTCCAGTCGGGAGCGGGCTTCGGTGGAACTGAGTCCCGTCCGGGGATCGGTGGCAGTCTGCCGCGCCGTCTCTTCGGGATTCAGATCGTACCATCTTTGGGGCAAAGTAACTGCCTCCTTTCGTGTACCGATCGGCGAAAATGATTGAAATTTGTCGATTTGATAGAAATATTCAAAAGGACCTTTTTATAGAGTCCTTTTTAAAAGTTTTTGAAGGTTGTTAGGGAACTTTTTTTCAAAAAGTTCCTTAACTGGGGTTTGGGGCAAAGCCCCAATTCGATTCAATTAAATACAATAAATCGTCAGACTGCCGTTTTCGGCGTCTACGTAGGCGTCGCGGATGGTGGCATTGTAGTCGCTGATCAGCTTGCCTGCCAGTACGTCCTCGATCTCGCGCTCGATGGTGCGCCGCAGGTTTCTCGCGCCGAATTTCCTTGAATACGACTTCTCCGCCAGCAGTGCCGCCGCGGCATCGGTATAATGCAGGGTGATCGACTTCTCGGAGAGCGTCTTTGCGAGATCGGACAGACCGATCTTGGCGATCTCCACGAAATTCTCCTTGGTGAGGCTGTTGAAGGTGATGATCTCGTCCACGCGATTCAGGAACTCGGGGCGCAGGAAGGCTTCCAATGCTTTCATGGTGCGTCCTTCCTCCGCCTTCCCCTGATCGGCGGTGAAGCCGGGGGTGCTTTCCACTCCGACGGCACCCGCGTTGGTGGTCATTACGATGACGGTGTTCTCGAAGTTGACCTTTCTGCCCGAAGCGTCGGTGATCAGACCGTCGTCCAGAATTTGCAGAAGGATGTTCATCACGTCGGGATGCGCCTTCTCAATCTCGTCGAAAAGTACCACCGAATAGGGCTTGCGGCGGATCTTCTCGGTGAGCTGTCCGGCATCCTCGTAGCCTACATAGCCGGGGGGCGCTCCGATGATTCTCGATACGCTGAATTTCTCCATAAACTCGGACATATCCAATCGGATCAGCGTCTCGGGAGAGTCGAACAGATCGGCGGCGAGGGTCTTGACCAGCTCGGTCTTGCCGACGCCGGTGGGACCCGCGAAAATGAAGGACACGGGACGGCGTTTATAGGAAACTCCGGCGCGGTTGCGCTTGATGGCTCTGGCTACGGCGTCCACAGCCTGATCCTGCCCGATGATCCGCTGTTTCAGACGATCGGCAAGGGAGTCGATGCGCCGGAACTCGTTCTCGGTGATGTTGGAGGCGGGGATCCCCGTCCAGATCTCGATCACGTCGGCAAGCTCGGCGGTGGTCAGCTCTACCTTATCCCTTGCGGCGGATGCTTCGTCGAATTCGGCTCTGGCTCTGGCCTCCGCCGATTTCAGCTCGGCAAGACGGCGGTATTTGGCGTCCAGATCCACATGGGTATTGTCGTCCGCCTCGGCGGCTTCTCTTTCGGCGGTGGCCTTTTTCAGTGCCTCGGCGGCCTTCTCGGCACGGTTGATCTCGGGGGAGATCAACGCCAGATGGGAGGCGGCCTCGTCGATCAGGTCGATAGCCTTATCGGGCAGGAATCGGTCGGTGATATAGCGCTCCGAGAGGGTGACGGCGCGCTCGACGGTCTGATCGGAGATCTTCAGACCGTGGAAGTTCTCGTAGTAGCCCTTGATCCCCTTTAAGATGGCGATGGTGTCCTCTACCGAAGGCTCCTCGATGATGATGGGCTGGAAGCGGCGCTCCAG
>CAYOON010000124.1:0-6126 GCA_964405595.1 uncultured Lachnospiraceae bacterium
GCGAGCATCACGAGGCTAACACCGACAATAAAATCGACAAGGTGTGATGCTTCCACCGAACTGCTGTTATGCTTAGCTGCCGGTAGACCAATTCCGTAATAGATATTGGTTATCGTGTATTTGGATAAAAGTACGCTGATTGCTTCAGAATAATCATTATGAACGATTAACCCGTTGATCTTCTTATAATCAGATAAATAAAACCGATTCTTGTTTTCGAAAAAAACACAGACATTTCCCTTTACCGCTACAATATCCGGGTTGATTGAGTCTCTATTTTTATGGGTAGAATCTTGGTTTGGATGTAGAAATCTGCCCGTGCCGCTTTGCGGAAAGTCAAAGCATACAATTTCCCAATTTTGATCCATAAGCCATTTCAATATGGCTTTGGTGACCTGCTCTTCCTGCATTATGCATCCCTCCAAAGGGAGCCATCCGGGAACAGGATCACATCGGCAAAATAGGAATAGACCCTGATATGCTTTACCTTTGAATAGGTAGAGCCATATCTTATCTGCATAAGATACCGAGGAATCTCATTGCTTTTCAGATCTGCATAATCCTTTGTAAGGAGATTGTGCGGGGCACTTTTCTTTACGGCACTAAAAAAGTCGGCAATGGTGGAACCATGCTCGTCGGTGATTTCTATGGTGTTGTTTTCCTCGTCGACAGATAGTTTTCCGAATACTAGAACAAGGTTGTCCCGTCTATCCTCAAAGGTTGTGCCTTCGCGGCATTTTAGATAATCGATAGCGGCCATGGCACCGGGATATGGATCCCCTCTGAAACGTGCGTTGACCTGATAGACCGACGTATACGCTCTGGATGGCAGCAATTCGCCCAAATGATAGTTGGCGTTTTCATATTGATGCAGGTAGTTTATCAGGTAGCTTGTCGGAATTCTGGTGACTGCCGATAGAGGAGACATCTCATCTTCTGTTTTACCAGCGGCTTTCATTATAAATTCACTCTGCATAAGATTGCGTTGATCACGAATAACGATACAGCTTAAAAAACGTTCGCGTCCGGCTTTCACCCCGAATGTTTCGGTTATTTGGATGATCTCGTTTATGGCTGCAAATAGATTAACCATACTTGGTTCTGCAGCATCCGGGCATCCGGGATAGTGTAAAATATCCGGATCATACCGCAGTCCTTTTTGATTAAGATTCGGTGAGAACTCTGGGTGATCGGGATATGCATCAATGTCTGATGGAAAATAGTACAGCAAAGCAGGGATTTGATAAATGCTCATGACCGATTCTAAAGTCCTGAAAATAAGCGGATTGATCCGATCCCATGTGGGCGCTGCATTGCGGCGGGTGATGATCGCGCCTTCAGGATAAATATAGAGCGCGGGAACGCCATTTTCTACGGATGCTGCAATGCGTGCAAACCTCTGAAAGGCATTATGTCCGGTGCCGGCTTCCGTGGATATTTCGACGGTAAATACAGGCTCATTGTCCTTTTCAACGATCATATCGCAGGCATCGAGATAGAGAAGTTTGCGAATATGATCTGGCATGGTGTGAAATTTGCTCGGATTGTTTGCATCGCTTTCGTATAGCTTGTTTTTGTGAAGAACACCAGGCATATGAGAAAGGATAGTGTGATCGATAATATAGTCAGCAAAACTCTCAGTACTGTACCAAATTCTATACATTCTCGTCTATCCCCTTTCGGAGTATTTCCTCAGCAATCGGTCTAACAATGGAATAAATCAACAGCGGCGGTACGGCGTTTCCGGTTTGCACTCTTTCCTGGACAATTCCGCCTTCAAAAATGTAGCTGTCTGGGAAACTTTGGATTCTTGCACGCTCCCGTATGGATAGGCCTCTTGGCTGCGTCGGATGTCCGAACTGAAATTGCGGTCGAATTCCTCCAGCAAGCTGTGTAGGACTGGGAGCATCCTCCCTCAGTCGGATACGTTGCTTGAATTTTGCATACATGGGTTGCCCTTGGAGGGTTGATGCAATTCTCTCGAGGGTCTCTTGCGGATGGCTCGGCGAAACATGATTGTAGATTTTTTTAGCCTTTTCAATTTCAATAACCGGGTCTTCTCCACGCATTAGACGCTGATAATCATTTTGTGGCTCAATCGTATACTTGCTTCGACTTTGATTATTCCCAAGCTTAGGTAGATCAGATATTGCATCCCTTACGGTTCGATATTTGCCTACATAATCGCCGCCCGGGAATGTGTAGGGCAGCGTGAACCCGGAATCTCGTTTTACTCCGACAAACAGGAGTCTTTGTCTGATTTGTGGCACCCCATAATCTGCGGCGTTTATCATTTCGACGGTTGGTTCATAGTCCAAGTCACGCATATACTTTTTGATGTCTTTTTCGAATTGACCGCCTGCGGTGCTTCTCATTCCGGATACATTTTCTAAAACGATGTAATCAGGTTTAAACTCTTCAACAAAGCGCATATATTCCAAGAATAAAAAGTTGCGTTCATCGTTATCATTGTGTTTGCGGTTCGCAATTGAAAATCCCTGACAAGGAACTCCTCCGGTGATTAAATGAATTCTATTCACACCTTTGGATTTCAGTAGTTCATGTATATGTTTTGAGGAAATTTTCGTTATATCACCAAGGCAACCAATGGAATGCGGATGATTTCGGCACCATGTTTTCATTGCTGGCACGAAATGGTCAATTCCCAGAACCGATTGAAATCCTGCCCATGAACAGCCAACAGAAAATCCTCCTGCTCCGCAGAACAGGTCAAGCATATTGAGTTTAGTTGAATCTGTTTTAAATTTGTCGAGATTATAATAAGTAACGCTCTCATCGCATAGATAGGAGCTTTTTTCAACCGGAACGGTATGATCCCATTTGTTAATACTCATCTCGATTTTCCCTTTCAAAACCGTATTACCGCTCTAATATCTTCCCGATAAAATCTGCCCCGGTTGCGTCGATGGTGACGATCTTCACTCCGAGCGCTTCTTCAACCTCTGCCACCGATACGTTGTCCAGAAAGAGATCGCCCTCGTCCCGGAGCATGGCGGAGGATAGGTAGAGCACGTCCCCCAGATCCTTGTCCTTTAGCTGCGCGATCAGATCGCATCCGCAGATCAACCCCGCTACCGTGATGGTTCTGCCGAAAAAGTCGTTCTCGATCTTGTAGACCTGTCCCCGGAGATTCGGGCATCGGGAGAGCAGCTTGTCTGTGATCCGTTTGATACAATCATACGCCGCGCCGCCGGTGGCAATCGAGAAACGCGCTTCGACCGACAGATCGTAGTCCTCACCCAGATAGGCAAGCTCGTCGTTGAACTCGGTCTCCATAGACGTGATCATGCCCACGCCGTTTTCCAGCTGGGGATAGCCGTCGTAGTACTCCTCGCCCGGATGGGGGATCCCCGCGGTCAGGAAAAATTCGTCGGACGGGTAGAACAGCCGAACGCCGTACTTTTTCAGACATTCATCGCCGATTCGGTCGATCTGCCGGATCACCTCCGCCGCCTCATCCGCCGTGAAGGGAGAGAGCGGGAACAGCCCGTCCCGGTGGCAGGTCATGCCCGCGGGAACCACCGCGGCACTGGATAGAGCAGGGTAGAGTGCCGCCAGATCGGTCAGCGTTCGATCCAGCTCCTTACCGTCGTTGACCCCTTTGCAGAGGACAATCTGCCCGTTGACGGCGATCCCCGCATCCGCAAGGCGGTAGAGATGCCGGAGGGTGTCCCCGGCGAATCGGTTGCGCAGCATCTTCACCCGAAGCTCGGGATTGGTGGTGTGCACCGATATGTTGATGGGGGACATCTTCATCTTGATGATGCGGTCGATGTCCTCGTCGGTCATGTTGGTAAGGGTAATATAGTTGCCCATCAGGAAAGAAAGACGGGAATCGTCGTCCTTGAAGTAGATGGTTTCCCGCATTCCCTTGGGATTCTGGTCAATAAAGCAGAAAATGCAGTTATTCCGGCAGGTCTGCTTCTTGTCCATCAGATAGCTTTCGAAATCCAGCCCGATGTCCTCGTACTCCCCTTTGCGAATGGTCAGGGTGAAAAGCTCGGGACCCCGGTGGATCAGAAGCTCGATTTTTCCGGTGGTCAGATAGAATCGGTAGTCCAGAATGTCGCGAATGTCGTTTGCGTTGATGGAGAGCAGAATATCCCCGGGCAGAATCCCGGCCTTTTCGGCAAGGGAGCCTTTTTCAACCGACTGTACCGTAACCATACCGTGTCCGATCCTTTCGTAAGACTGTCAAGATGAAAGAAGGGCGTGTATCACATCACACGCCCGCACCCTTCATTCAACTGTTATGCTTCGACCTTCAGAATTTCCTTGCCGTTGTAGGTTCCGCAGTTCTTGCAAACTCTGTGAGTCAGCACATATTCGCCGCACTTGGGGCATTTCTGCATCGTGGGTGCGTCGAGTTTCCAATGGCTGGAGCGTCTCTTGTCCCGTCTAGCCTTGGATACCTTTCTCTTCGGTACTGCCATGAATCAACACCTCCTAATATTCTTAAAGCAAAATTCACGCAGGAAAAATGCTTTTGGATAGCTAAATAGCATTATACACTATTTTTTTTCATTTGTCAAGTAGTTTTCCCAAAATTGCCAGTCTCGGATCAATTTCTTTTTTCGGACAGCCGCATTCACCCTCGTTCAGATCCTTTCCGCACTTGGGGCAGAGCCCCTTGCAGTCCTCCTTGCAGAGGAAAACCATCGGGAACTCCAGCATCATTGCCTCCAGAAGCACAGGATCGGGATCGATCAGCCCCTTCTTTACGAAGAGATAATCGTCCGAATCCTCGTCGGACAGCGTCCCCTTTACGGCGACGGGTTTCTCGAAGTCCAGCGAGAAGATTCCGGAAACGTCCTTGAAGCAGCGTGCGCAATGGGTGGTATAGGGCAGCGTGGCGGTCAGCGAAATCGACATGTAGCCCGACAGATTGGAAAACTTGCCTTTGATATGCACCCGATCGGTAAAGATCACGTCGGGCAGATTCTCCGGAGCGTCGGTCAGATAGTCAAAAGCGATTTCTCTTACTTCTCCCCGCAGAGCAGAACTAACGTCTATTCCCATGCGATCCTCCCAGATAAGTGTCACGATGACCATTATATACGATTTTTTGCCGTTTGTCAAGTGGGTTACGCAAAAAAATCGGCGATTTTCGCCGATTTTTTTGAAAGTGAAGAAGTTTTGAAGGGGCTGTAAAAAAGCGTTATTGAAAATGGAATTGAAAAGAGGTAATCCGGGCGAAAAATGGCATAGATGCTTGATTCTTGACTGGGTTTTCTTGTTATTATTCTCTACCTATTGTTCAGCGGAGGTCGCTAGCTAGCGGGGGGCGAGGGGGAAGAATGATCTCAAATGCCGAACACTCTTCCCCCTCGCGCTCCCCTTTCACTTGGCTGCCGCCGTCGGCATCCGTATGTCCCTGCTCCCCACGTCAGGACTCTACCCCCACATGTTTCTGCCAGATGCCGACGGGATGAAGTTAGCGGTAATCCGGAGTTTTAGTTGGATCGTCCCGGTCAGAATCGGGCAGAAGTGAATCTTCACAACGCCTTTCGCAGGATTTCCAGAATCTTCTTTTCCTCTCTGGAAATTTTAACCTGCGTCAGTCCCAGCGCGTCCCCGGTTTGCTGCTGCGACATATCGCAGAAGTATCGCATCCGGATGATTTCCTGCTGCCGTTTGGTCAGCCGCCCGATCGCCTCGTGCAGCGCGATCTTGTCGGTCAGGGCTTCGATCACGTCCTCTTTGTCCGCGATCAGACCCTCCAGCGTGGTTCCGTCCTCTCCGCCCACCCGCTCGTACAGCGAGTGTATGGGACTGATTGCTTCCAGCGTCTGCGCGATCTCCTCCGGCGGCAGATCGCAGAGCTCGGACAGCTCGGACAGCGTGGGATCCCGCCCGTGTTCGGAAGAGAATTGCTCCTTTTTCCGCATAATCGCCGCCCCCTGCGCCTTCACCGACCGGCTGACCTTGATCATTCCGTCGTCCCGTAAAAACCGCCGGATTTCCCCGACAATCAGCGGCACGGCATAGGTGGAAAACATCGTATTGTAGGAGAAATCAAAGGATCTTGCCGCCCGCATAAGCCCCACCGATCCGATCTGCACTAAATCTTCGTATTCGGTGCCACGGTCGAGGAAGCGTCTGGCT
>CAYOON010000125.1:0-6024 GCA_964405595.1 uncultured Lachnospiraceae bacterium
GCAGTTCGGTCACAAACTCGATGATCCGGGGGTACTTGTAGGGCGCGGTTTCGTGCTTGACGTACTCCTGCAAATCCTTCATAAGCGCGTCGGAGGGCTCATATCCCTTCGCCAGCACGATGGTAGCCTTGACTAGATAGCCGCGGGTCTTGGACGGAACGCCCGTAACCGCGCACTCGAGCACGGCGGGATTCTCCATCAGGCAGGACTCGATCTCGAAGGGCCCGATCCGATAGCCAGAGGACTTGATAATGTCGTCGTTTCTGCCCACATACCACAGATAGCCGTCGGCATCCCAGTAGGCGGTGTCGCCCGTGTGATAGATTCCGCCCCGCCATACAAACGCGTACAGATCATCCTCCTTGACGTAGCCGGCGAACAGACCCACCTGCTTACGATCCTTCGGCGGAATGATAGCGATCTCTCCGGTTTTGCCCGGCTCGGTAATCTCGTTGTTGTCGGCGTCCACCAGACGGATGTCGTACATCGGCGAGGGTTTGCCCATGGATCCGGGACGGTTTTCGTCGCCCACCAGATTGCCGATGATCAGCGTGGTTTCGGTCTGACCGAAGGCCTCCTTGATCTCCAGACCCGTCATTTCCTTGAACGCCTTGAAAACCTCAAAATTGAGCGCTTCTCCGGCGGTGGAAGCGTGCAGAATGAAGGAAAGATCCCATTTCGTCAGATCCTCTTTTACGAGGAAGCGGTAGATGGTAGGCGGCGCGCAGAACGTAGTTACCTTGTACTCGCACAGCCGATCCAGGAGATCCTTGGCGATGAACTTGTCGAAATCGTAGACGAACAGCGACGCGCCGCACATCCACTGACCGTAGATCTTGCCCCAGGAGGTCTTTCCCCAGCCCGTTTCGGCGACGGTCATGTGCAGGCGATCCACCTGTACATTATGCCAATGCTTGGCGGTGATGATATGTCCCAGCGGGTAGGTGTAATCCTGAATGACCGCCTTGGGTTCCCCGGTGGTTCCGGAGGTGAAGTAGACCATCATAGGGTTGAGTGCCTTGGTATCCTGTCTCTCCAGTACCGTGGATGCTGTCTCGGCCTCGGCGGTCAGGCTGATGAAGCCCGGACGATCCTCACGGACGATGTACATCTGCGCAAGCTCGGTCTTGCTGGCAGCCTCGGCGACGAAATCGGCAACGCTGCCCTCATTCGTGCAGACGATCGCCTTGATCTGCGCCTTATTGATCCGGTAAACGATGTCCTTGACCGTCAGCATGTTGGTAGCGGGAATCAGAATCGCGCCGATCTTATGCAGGGCGAGGGTTGTGAACCAATATTCATAATGCCGCTTCAGGATGGTCATCACAAAGTCGCCCTTGCCGATGCCGTGGGAAAGGAAGACGTTGGCATAACGGTCGGAGTATTCCTTCATCTCACCAAAGGTGATGGTCTTTTTGTCGCCGGCTTTGTTGCACCACTCCATGGCGATCCGGTCGGGATCCATTTCTGCCATCTCGTCCACGACGTCGTAGGCGAAATTGAAGTTTTCGGGATACTGAATCGTAAAATCGGTCAGTCTGCCCTTTTCATCAAAAGTTTCGGTGCAGAACTGTCTGTAAAAATTTTCAATCGTAATTTGATCCTGTTGCATGGTATCGCATCTCCTACAATTATTGGAAATTCATCGGATTGCGGGTACTCCTTTTCATGGGATTTTTCCCCGCACTTCGCATTTTCTATCATAGCAGATTTTTTTGAAAAAAGCAACCCATTTGTGTGTTTTTTACTCTACCGCACAAAAAATCCTCTCTACTCTCCAGAAAATCCTTCTCTACCCACAGTAGAATAGCTTGTTCATGAACAAAATGTAAATAAAACAGAATCTTTTAGCCGCCTCTTGCAATGAAAAAAAAGATATGCTATAATAAAATAGGAAAAGTATATTTCGGAGTGAATACCGTAATGATAGACGAAAAAATCCTGCGTGAAACGCTGGCTGAAAACTTAATTTACTACCGCAAGAGAGCGGGCTATACCCAAGCGGAGCTTGCCGCCACACTGAACTATTCGGACAAATCGGTGTCCAAATGGGAACGGGGCGAAGGCATCCCGGACGTGATCGTGCTTGCCTGTCTTGCCGACTGCTACGGGATCAGCGTAAACGATCTGTTAACCCACAGAGAGGATCGGGAAATCGAAGAAATCGACGAAGACACGCCCAAAAAGGTACGCAGTCTGAAGACCCGGATTCTTGTCCCGCTGATGTCGGTGGGGATCGCGTGGCTGTTTGCTACATTTCTCTTCTTCCTTTTAAAAGTGTGCCTCCCCTCCATGCCCTCCGAAAAGCCCATCTTTACCTGGTGCATCCCGGTCACTTTCATCGTGCTGACCGTTTTCTCCGCCATCTGGTGGAACACCGTTCTCCGCTTTGTCTGTATCAGCGGAATCGTGTGGTCGGTCGCGCTTTGCTTCTTCCTGACCTTTTCCGGGGTTCCGTATATGTCGCTGATCTTCGCCGTCGCGGGCGTCATGGAGATCCTCGTGATTCTATGGTTCATCCTGCGAAATAAATAAGGAAAGGATATAATTTCCATGAAATGCACACAATGTCAGTCCGAGCTGTTTATCGGAAGCCGACACTGCCCCTCCTGCGGCGCGCCTGTTTCGTCCCCTCCTGACGAAGGCGCGATGATGAACAGATCCGAGTTTTTCCGGCTTGCTCTCCCCCAGAAATTCCAATCCTTCCTGCATACCGGCATCTTCCTCTGCTATTTCTCCGTTCTCGTAAGCCTGATTTCCTCCCTCTGGAACCCTGTATCCGGGATGCTTCAGGCGCTGATCTGTCTTGCCGTCGCGATCGGACTGCAAGCCACCAAATCGGTAGCATGGGCGTTCAGCGGAACGGTTATTGCCGCGGCAACGCTGGTTGTCAGCATTCTTGCGGACAGCAACTTCGTCTGCCTGATCACGCTGATCGCCTGCATCTTTGCCTGCATCGGCGCCCACGCGCTGTCGGTATTCTACGCCGCCTATATTGCCAGCGGGAAGACCCCCGAAATCGGCGACGAGGAGGGGCGGGCGATGGTGCTGAAGTTCAAAAAACGCCGCAATCTCCGGATCGTCACCACGGCAGTCAGCTGTCTGCTGATCGGAGCCGCCGCCATCGGTTCGATTCTGTTCTATGTAAAAGGACGCTCTGCCGACCGGGACTACTCGGCAGGTCAGCTGTCCGAGGACGGCAGATACGTCAACGATTTCGCGGACATCGACCTTACCCTGCCCGAAAGCTGGCGCGTTTACAGCCGACAGGATCTGCAAACGAAGAACGTCGAGCTTGTCGGCGCGGACGGACAGGATTCGGTGATCTTTTTCTCCCGGAGTCCCGATTGGAACGGCACCGTGCGTCTGGACATCATCCGACAGTCCTCGTCCATCTATACGGCGAAGGATCTGCTGGAATCCTACGTTGAGGGTGGCATGATGCTCGCCGAAGCCGACGGGAGAAAATTCAGTGCCGGCGATTTCGAGACCGTGACGCTGTGCGGCAAAGACTATCTCTGTCTGACCACCGTCACAAGCGAATCCAAAGGCACGGGAGAGATCCGGCGAACCTACCTCTGCCGCCAGATCGGCAGCTATTCGGTGATTTTCTTCATCTACGACGAATCGGATACCGTGTTTGACGATTTCAAAGGCTGGTTTGCGAAAAGCTGACCGAATTGAAGATTCACAAAAGCAAATTAAGAAAGCATCGAAGCCCAGTAAAAGCAATCGGTGCTTTCTTTTTATCAAAAGAGGTTATAAAAGACGAAATATCCCAATTCATGTAAAGAAAAATACTCCCGTAAATGATAAAATAGTTTCGGAAGGGAGGATAACGCTTATGGATGAATGGATTCTTGCAGTACAAAAGCTGATAAACTGGGTTGACGACCATGCGATTGAAAATCCGCCACTATCCGAGATTGCAAAGCAAGTGGGATATTCGCCGTGGTACTGTTCCGAACAGTTCCGCCGAATTGTCGGGATGACAATCAGGGAATATATGGCGAAAAGACGCCTGTGTTTTGCGGCTTTAGCTCTGCGGGATACAGACATACCGATCATAGACATTGCGTTTGAGTACGGTTTTTCCTCACAGCAAGCTCTGACGAGGGCTTTTACGAATGTATACGGATGCGCACCGGCTGCATACAGAAGAAATCCCGTCCCGATCCCGCTGACTATGAAAAAGGTTGTTGTCACGCCTTCCAATTCTATGGAACAAGGAGATTTTACCATGAGCAATTTAGTCGTACCGAATACTCGCATCGAGTATATTCCCGCACACAGATACCTTGGCGTTTACGATCGCTCGGAAACGTCGGAAGGACCCATCTGGCCCGCGCATGATTGCGATCTTCTCTGCGGAATCGTGCAAAGCATCGCCGATTGTCACCCCGTTGTTGCGAATCACACAGCAGGCTGGAAATGGGTAAACGGCGAAAGAAAATACTTTTACGGACTCGGTGTAGATACCGATTACAAGGGCGCCATTCCCGAAGGCTTCGTACTCACAGACATCATACCCGGTAGCTACTATATCGTGTTCAATCACCCGCCCTTTGACTATCTTTCCGAAAATCCCGAGGTTATGAAACGAGTGGAGGATCTGGCGTGGAATTTTGACCCCTCCACGCTGGGCTATGAATGGAATGAAAAAGACTGTCAGGATTACCAAAGACATTACCCCGAAGTCATCGGCTATCAGGTTCTTCGCCCTGTTAAAAAAATAAGGGTATAGCATTTTCCAAAGGGGCAGCGGCAAACCGCTGCTCCTCTTTTTCCGCACGTCCGAATCCCAGCTTGTTTATACCGATTTCCGTCTCTGCCTCGTTCGATAAAAATTTCGACAAATTCATCAAAACCTCTTGACAATTTGAAAATTCCGACATACAATAAGACAGAAAATATTTCGACAGCAACGTATGCAAAGCGAGGCACATGATGGTTGACACCGTAATTTTTTGGGTAGAATGTCTGGGCGCGATCTCCTTCGCCCTGTCAGGGATCCTGGTTGCGATCAAACGACAGGCGGATCCCGTAGGCGCGTTTGTTCTGGCTCTGACCACCGCCTTCGGCGGCGGCATGATCCGCGATCTGTTTCTGGGGATCTCCCCGCCGAATCTGTTCACCGATCCCGATATGGGCATTCAGGCGGCGATCGCGCTGACCATCGCCATGCTCTGCTACCTCTTCGCCTTCTTCCGGCGAACCGCTACCGTCATCGACCGCCACAAGAACGATCTGATCCTCAACCTCTTTGACGCCATCGGTCTGGGCGTCTTCTGTGTCACCGGCGTCAACGTCGCTATCTCGGATGGTCACGCCGACAACATCCCCCTTTTGATTTTCACGGGCTGTCTCACGGGTGTGGGCGGCGGTATCCTCCGGGACGTCTTCGCCAGCACCATCCCGATGGTCTTCCGCAAGCATATCTATATGCTACCCGCCATCCTTGGCTCGCTGATCTACATCTACGGACGTCAGATCCTGCCCGAGCTTGCCGCCATGCTGATCGCTACCGCCTTCATCATCACCGTGCGGATTCTGGCGGCGATCTTCCGTTGGAATCTCCCCGTTCCGAAGGGGAACTCGTCCGAGCAGCCCGAAAACGGAAGTTCCGGGGAACAACGCTCCCCGGAGAAGTAACTAGCTGGGAATGATCCGCGCCTTCGCCCGTTGATGCTCCTCCTCTTTGTCAGAATTTATCTTTTTCCGTAAACGCCCTCCCTGTTTGAGACAGGGAGGGCGATGTCACGATACTGCAATTCTATTGGACTTACACGATAGACAAAGGCTGTCGCATTTTCACGCGACAGCCTTTCGGATATTCAATTCAGATCAAAATCAGCGTCTCTTCTTGGTAGCAACTGCTACGCCTGCCAAAGACAGAACTGCAACTGCGCTGAGGGCAACAACTGCGCTGCCGGTCGGAACAGGCTCGGGCTTTGTGGGATCTACAGGTTTTGTGGGATCTACGGGCTTTTGGGCGGGTATATTGTAGACCTCGATCTCGGACAG
>CAYOON010000126.1:0-6018 GCA_964405595.1 uncultured Lachnospiraceae bacterium
GCCATGATCGCTAATGCCACCAATGGCAAGATTCAGGTCGTCGCCGTCAATACGCTGGGCGTCATGTACCTCGTCACCTCCGACGGAACCACCCTCTCCACCTTTGAGGATCTGCGCGGCAAGACCATCGGCATCCCCGAAGAGCCTTCCTATATTCTTACCGCCCTCTGCGCCAAAGCGGGTCTGACTGTCGGAACCGACGTGAACATCGAGACCTACGCTACCCCTGCCGATCTGCTCCAACTGGTAATCAAGGGCGACGTTACCTGTGCCGTCCTCCCCGAACCGCTGCTCTCCACCGCTATGAGCAAGAAGGACAACATCCGGATTTCCATGAACCTCACCGAACAGTGGGAGAGCGTCTATAACGGCAGCAAGCTGATGCAGGGCTGCGTGGTCGTCCGCACCGAGTGGGCAGAGGCGCATCCTGCCGAACTGGCAAAGTTCCTCGAGGAATACAAGAACTCCATCGAATACGTCAAGGCAAACACCGAGGCGGCTTCTCCCCTGATCGAGACCTACTTCGGTACCGCAGCAGCCGTGGCAGTCAAGGCGATCGCCAACTGCAATCTGGTCTATATCGACGGGGACGAGATGAAAACCAATCTCCAGAACCTCTATAATGTGCTGAAGGACATTCCCGCCGCAAATATCGGCGAGAAAGTCCCCGGCGATAACTTCTATTACACGAAAAAATGATGCGGAAACTGCTGAAATACAGTCTGATCGCCCTGTTCTGGCTCGGACTCTGGCAGATTGTCGCCCTGCGGGTCGGCGAGGAGCTTTTATTGCCCTCGCCGATCTCCACCGTGAAGGCGCTGTGGGAACTTTGCAAGACGGAACTCTTCTGGAAGACCGTCGGAACCTCCTTCCTGCGGATTCTGACGGGTATCCTGATCTCTCTGGGACTGGGCATTGTCGGCGGAATTCTCGCGGGCATTTTCCCGATCATCCGAGACCTGTTTTCGCCGATTCTGGCGGTGATCCGCGCCACGCCGGTGGCGTCCTTTATCGTGCTGTTGGTGCTGTGGATGAACCGGGACAGCGTTCCCGCGGTGATTTCGGTGCTGATGGTGCTGCCCGTAGTCTGGGAGGGCGTAAGACAGGGGATCGCCACCACCGACCCCAAACTGCTCGAAATGGCGAAGACCTTCCGGCTCCCCTTCTGGCGGAAGATCGGACGGATCTACGTCCCGTCGGTCTATCCCTACTTAATTTCGGCGACTCGCGCGTCGCTGGGGATGGCGTGGAAGGCGGGAATTGCGGCGGAGATTATCACCATGCCCATGACCTCCATCGGTAGGCAGATCTACTATTCCAGCAATAACCTGCAAACCGCCAAGATGTTCGGATGGACGGTGGCCGTGATTCTGCTCAGCGTCGTGGTAGATTTCGGGATGTCCTTCCTTCTTCGCAGACTGGAAATCCGCAAAGGAATGGGAGGTGACGCTGCATGACCGAACTGCAAAATCTCACGCTTTCTTTCGGAGAAAAGCGGATTTTCACCGATTTTTCCTATCGTTTTGCCGAAAATAAGATCACCGCGATCATAGGCCCCTCCGGGGTAGGGAAGACTACCCTCCTGCGCCTGCTGACCGGGCTGCAAAAGCCCGATCAGGGCAAGGTCACGGCGGACGGATCGGTGTCCGTGCTGTTTCAGGAGCCCCGCCTTTGCCCGTGGATGACTGCGGCGATGAACATCGCGCTGGTGCTGGATGGAAAGCGAAGCCTGCCCACCGCGAAGAAGTGGCTGGAGCGCGTTCACCTGTCGTCGGATGCCGACCGCTATCCGTCCGAGCTGTCGGGCGGAATGGAGCAGCGTGTCGCCCTTGCGCGCACACTCGCCTACGCCACCGAGCGGGACTGCCGTCTGCTGATACTGGACGAACCCTTCAAGGGGCTGGACGCCGATCTGCATAGCGAAATGATCGGACTGATCCGGGAGTGCGCCGTCGGCAGAACTGTACTGCTGGTGAGCCACGACGAAACGGATGTCGAACTGCTGGCGGATTGCCGTCTGATTCTCGGCAATCCTGACAATCCATAAAAACCGAAGATGCCGCGCAAACGCGCGGCATTCCGTTTTTTCTGTTATTGATTAGTCCTCCGACACAAGGCAGATCCCGTTCACCAGAGATTTCTCTGCGTCCGGCTTTTCGAGGATGCCGCGTTCGATCAGTTCCTCGATAACCAAACCGATCAACTGCCCGGCGTAGAAGGAAATCCATTGATTGATCTGACTTTCCAGACGTTTGGGAACGAATTCTTCGAAGGATTTGCGCACGTTGGTTAGCCAGTTCGCAATGAGCCGGTCAGTCATGGCGTTATCCGTCCGGAAGGTCGAGAGGAAGGCTTTGAACGACTCCTTGGTAAAGCAGGGAATGTTCAGCCGCAGTTCACCGGAATCCTTGACAGTCAGATTGTTTTGAATCAGATGCGCCGCATCTTCGTCCGTGAGGAACCCGTCGGGAAGCCTGCCGCTTACGCAGTCCTTCGAAAAGGGGTTCTTCGAAAGCAGGCAGTTGACTTCGTTCGAAAAATACCGACCGATCCAAAAGTAATCAACCGTCACAGCGTCTTTTCCGTAGCGGTTTGCACCGGTATCGAATTCTGAAAGTGCTTCTTCTGCGTCCGCCGTTTCCTTTACGATGAACCAGCCGTATCCTCCGTCCTTTCGGGGTGAGAACGGCTCGAAGTCCATGCCCAGCTCGCCTCTGATTTTCCGGATTCTTTCCCGAAGCAGGGAGGGGATCAGAATATACCCCAGTCTGCCGATTCCGAAATCCCGACCGTAGAAGGAAATCCCATCCAGACGGCACTTTGTGTCCGCGAAAAGCGATTCGAATTGATCTGCAACCGCCTTTACGCTTTTTTCGCTGGCCTTTTCGGTTTCCTCCTGATCCTTCCGATGAAAAATGATAAAATTCGTCGCGTATTTGTTCCCGATTTTGCTGATCGCATCTCCGAATTCCAGCCGAACAAGCTCGTCTTCGATGTAAATCGTAGGAATCCCGGTCGCCAGACTGATTTCTTCCACTGTCAGCGGCTTTTCGTATGCCGCCTCGCAGATCGCTCGTGCAAGCTGACTGTGCAGATATTTGTCGGCGTTCATGTAGCCGTTGCAGGTGGTCGTGTTCCAGTTAAGCCGATGATAAATTTTCTCCATTTGACATTCACCTATCCGTTCTTTGATTTTTTGACGCCCGATGTTCAGACGCCATTTGACAGTACTCTCGGTCAGGTCGTATTTCCGTGCCAGCTCTCGAACCGACAGGTCGTAGAGGTAGTAATCCACGAAAATATTCCTGTATTCCGAGGAGAGCGTGTGAAGGAAGTGGAATACCGCCTGATACCGTTCCCCGAAATCCTCTTCGTCCGGCGGATCGTCCGCCACATCGGGACACTCGCCGGAGAAGAGCATCATCCGTTCCCGATTCCTGCCGTCGATAAACCGGGCATACCGATTGTGCGCGATCCGCCAGACCCACGCCTCGGGGGATTCGATTTCGTACTTGTTCATCCCTTCGAGGGCATAGCAGAAGATCTCGCTTGCCAGATCCTCTGCGTCCTGCGGATTTTGCAAACGGCGGCTGCAAAACCGGAAAATCGGTTCGATGAACGGGATCAGATCGTTTGCTTCCATTTCTTTTCCTTCCTTTTGAGTACTCGAGTTTCAGGCTGTTTTGCGTTTGCGCAAAATGATCGGCGGAGCTGATCAAGCCTGAAACTCGCACTTACAAAAGAAGCTTTCAGCTTCTTTTGTAAGTTGGAATTGCAATTCTGCCCCTATAGTGCTAAAAAAATCAATCGGATAGGCGTTTTTTTGAAATTTTTTACTCTTGCAGCAGCTTGAACTCTCTCCCCTTTGACCGGATCAGCCCATCCGCGTTCATGTTGTGGATTTCCCGCATCATGGCGCTGCGGTCAACCCCCAGATAGTCTGCCAGCTTGACCAGCGTCATGGGAATGCGGATTGTTCCGTCCTCGCGGGCGGATTCGCGTCTCGACTCCAGATAGGTCAGGATCTTCCCTCGCAGAGTCCGCTGACTGAGCACTCCGATGTGCTGGGACAGCGACTGCACCTTTGCCCCCATCAGCAGAAGCAGCATCTTCACCAGATCGGCGTGATTCTTGCAATTGCTCCGGCAGTTGTAGAGGACGTTGGTGTAGCTGATGAACATCACCGAGCAGTCGCTTTCGGCGATGACGGCGTACACCTGCCCCCCCACGGGGGAGAGCAGGGGAGCACCGAATCCGTCCCCCTCGTCCAGAAACTCCACAATGGTACTGCGTCCCTCGTTGTCGGTGGCAGAGACCTGCGCTCTGCCCTCCATGATCACGCCGACCCGATCCTCATCCGAGCTGATGAGAAGAATGGTGTCTCCTTTGTAAAAATTCTCAAAATTTTGCGATTCACAACTGGAATTCTTCTTTTTTTCCATATTTCTGCCTCGGTTGCTCCTTTTTTACTTGGGAATTCTATCTTTCTCATATTATATCACGAAAATGTTGCAATTGCAATAGCCTTTCGCGATTTTTTTTGCTATAATCTATGTGAATCCGACAGAAAGGACAGATTTTGTCCGAAATCGTCGGAATACTTTGGCGTCCGAGCCAAAATCGAAGGAGGATCTTATGCCTAAACTCAGTGAAGCCGCAGTCGCCCAGATCAATGAAATCTGCGATCGATATGCAGGCGAAACAACTCCCCTTATGATGATTCTCAGCGACATCCAGAAGGAATACGGCTATATTCCCGTGGATGTACAGGAGATCGTCTCTGAAAAGACCGGCATTTCCGTTGCGGAAATCTACGGTGTCGTTACATTTTATTCCTTTTTCTCCCTCCAGCCCAAGGGAAAGTACGTTATCGGCGTCTGCCTGGGAACCGCCTGCTATGTAAAGGGCGCACAGCAGATCATCGATAAATTCTCCGAGATTCTCGGAATCACAGCCGGTCAGACCACGACGGACGGACTGTTCACCATTGACGCACTCCGCTGCATCGGTGCTTGCGGAATCGCTCCCGCTGTTACCATCAACGGAACGGTGTACCCCAAGATGACCGTAAGTCAGGTACCCGAAATCATCGAGTCTTATCGCAGTAAGGAGGCATAATCATGGCAATTAAAACCGGTGAAGAATTGACCCAGTCGGTAGATCGCTGCACCGCCTGTCTGAAACAGAAGATGGACGGAACAAACGGCAAACGCGCCGTTCTGCTCTGCGGCGGTACCGGATGCCTTTCCTCTCATTCGGATGAGATCAAGGCAAAATTCGAAGAGCTGATCGCCGAAAAGGGACTCGGCGACAAGGTTACCGTAAACCAGGTAGGATGCTTCGGCTTCTGCTCCCAGGGACCCTTCGTAAAGATCTACCCTGAAGATACCCTCTACCGTCTGGTAAAGGTCGAGGACGTAGCAGAGATCGTGGATGCCGACCTCATCGGCGGAAACGTTGTTGAGCGTCTGCTCTATGTGGATCCCGCTACCAAGGAGAAGGTTCAGAAGCAGGAAGACATCAATTTCTATAAAAAGCAAAAGCGTATCGCGCTGCACGGATGCGGCGTTATCAACCCCGAGGACATCAACGAGGCTATGGGCTTCGGCGCGTTCGAGGGTCTGAAGCGTGCGCTGACCATGGATCCCAAGGAAGTTATCGACGAGGTTCTCGCCTCCGGCCTCCGCGGACGCGGCGGCGCAGGCTTCCCCACCGGACGTAAGTGGTCCTTCGCATACGCAAACGCAGCCGATCAGAAGTATGTGGTTTGTAACGGCGACGAGGGCGACCCCGGCGCGTTCATGGACCGTTCCATCCTCGAGGGCAACCCCTTTGCCGTTATCGAGGGTATGATGATCGCCGGATACGCAATCGGCGCATCCGAGGGTTACTTCTACGTACGTGCGGAGTATCCCGTAGCCGTTCACCGTCTCCAGCTTGCTATTAAGCAGATGAACGAGGCAGGTATCCTCGGCAAGAATCTTCTGGGCACCAATTTCTCCTTCCAGGCGCATATCC
>CAYOON010000127.1:0-6003 GCA_964405595.1 uncultured Lachnospiraceae bacterium
ACAAAATAATCCCGCAAGAACCGATCTGCTCACACAGATTTACGAGGATTATCACAAACAAATGGAATATGTCGCCTACGGGATCCTGCAAAACCGTCAGGATGCCGAGGACGCCGTTCAGGACGCATTTCTCGCCCTGTCCGCGCATCTTGATACCCTTGAAGGCATGGAGAGCTTCCGGATCTACTACTACGTCACCGAAACCGCTCGGCATAAGGCAATCGACCTGCTTCGCAAACGGAAGAATTCGGTTCCCTTCGATGAGATAGCTGAAGGCTTTCTCACCGACGGCTCCGACTTCACCGAACAGATCGCCGCAAAGGATGCCGCCGATGAGATGCTGGGCTTCATCCGCGGGCTTCCCGCTCACTATCGGGACGTGCTCAGCCTCTGCTACATAAACGGGCTGAACTCCCGCCAGATCTCCGATCTGCTGGGACGTTCGGACACAACCGTGAGAAAACAGCTCCAGCGGGGCAGAGAGATTCTACTAAAAAAATGGAAGGAGAAACATCATGACGGATCGGGAATTTGATGAACTTTTGAAAACCGCTTTTGACCGCTACGCCAAGGAAACCCTTGCCAAAATCCCGGATATTCCGGACTTGGATCTGCTGAAATCCGCTCCGAAGAAGCGTCCGGTCAGGAAGAAGCGCGCGGCGCTGGTTCTGCTGACCGCCGCCTGCGTCTCCCTGCTGGCTCTCTCCGTCCTTCTGATCGCCATGTTCGCCGCAGAGCAACCGATGTCCCCTCTCCCCTCGCTTCCCACCGCTTCCCAGAGCAAACCCGACAATCCCTCCTCTGCTCTGCCTCCCGTCTCCACCGAATCCAAACTGACCAACAGTACCAACGTAACGGTTCCCGTATCTACGCCCGATACCGTCACCGAACAGGGCTATCTCGAGCTATTTCAGCCGCTGACCAACGGGAAACTGCAAAACTCCGGAGACATCGGCGAATTTGCGGATCTCATGCTGGTACAGTCATTTCTGCCCGAGCTTCCGAGTCCCGCGCAAACCACCGAAAACCGCGCCTTCGATAAGCGAACCGGCGGTTCCTACGAATTCTGGTACGGCGATGTACAAATCCATCTGCAATACGACAAACCCATCCTGCCGGTTGCGATTACCTATACCTTCCAGAACCCCGATCTGGTTCCCCGCAACTGTATCCTGAAGGGTCGGAATGCCGACGGAAGCTGGACGGAGCTACAATCCTATACATGCAGTGTCACCACTGGGGACGTTACGGTTGCCTTCTATCTGGAGTTTGACGGAAATGATCTCCGGGGCAGTACCCGATACACCGATCTCTGCCTGTCCTATGAATACGTCGCCATGCCCGACGAGGACTACGAGGTTCCGGTGGGACGGCTGTACGGGTTCGAAGACGAGCCGCCGTCCGCCTTCCTCTTCGCCCGCTACTACGTCAGCGGCGGATCGCTGTACGCACTCTCCACCAATGCCGAGCAGCTGACGCTGCCCGACAGTTTCGGCGGATCACCCCTGCGCACCATCCGAAAGGATTCTATCCGTGGGGAGATGGTTCCCCTGCTTCGGGAGCTGACCCTTCCCGAGGGCGTACAGACCGTCGAGGCCTGCGCCTTCGTCCGCTGCGACACCTTGCAGCAGATCAATCTGCCCGCCAGCTTTACCCTGCCCGTTCCGGTACGCGGTAACGATCCGGAGAACGCCGAGCTTCTTCGCCGGGAGATTCAGGAAAACGCCGATCTGGACGGTGACGGAATCATCGGCGCGCCCCTGTCCGCCATCCTTCGGGACTGCGCGGACGGTCTGAAAATCCTTGTGGCAGAGGAGAATCCTCTGCTTGAAACCCGAAACGGTTCGATCTACCTGCGCGGTACGGACGTTCTGCTCTTTCAGAATGAATTTGAATAATCGGTTTGCGAAAAGCGCAAACTCCATGAATATAGAAGGAAGGTCTCTTTTCGCATCGTGAGAAAACTCGCATCACTTCTTTTGGTTTTGACAGTATTGACCACAGCCTGTGCCGGGAACAGCGGAACCGACACGGAATCAACCGGCAACGGTTCGGCGTCTGTGCCCACCGGTTCGCCGTCGCAGACGGTTACCGACACTTCCGACGAACGCAATCCTTCAACCTACCCCGCGCCCTCCGAAGGTAGCGTATCCCTGCTCTCTTTCCATAGAAAAAGCAATCCGCTCACAGCGGAGCAGATTGCCGACTGCGTGGAGCAATATCTCCCCGACGTTTTCACCGTCAGCGACGCCCCGAAATCGCTGTCCGACGGGCTTACAGCCAAAATCGAGGGCTACGCCCTGATCGGCCAACCCGCATCCGAGAGCGGTAATTATCAGGCAATCTTCTATCGGGAGAGTCGGATTGAAGCCGTGAAATCGGCTACGATCTGGCTGACCGACACGCCTGCCGAGCAGTCCAAGTGGAATGGCGCCGAGGACTACGACATCTGCACCTATGCGCTGCTTACCGACAGGGACACGGAAAAACAGTTCGCGATCTTTCAGGCGTCGCTCAGCGAGAACCCGCAGGCGAGAGCCGAAGAGATCATCTGTTTGTACGCCAAATACGCCTGCTACAAGGACTACTTCCCCACGCTGCTGACCGGCAATCTCACCGGCGGCGACAACAGCGTTCTGACCGCCGGCGGCGGACTCACCCGGCAGTCGGACGATCTCTACTCTGTCTGCATGGAGTGCGACGTGACGGAAGTCAGCAAGGACGGTTCCGCTTACGCCACCTACGGAAGTCTGATCCCGGGCGAGACGCCCTACAAGATCGATCTCACGAAGAAATTTGTGGCGTTGACCTTCGACGACGGTCCGAGAATTGACTCCGCCGAGCACGCCTATACCGAAGCGGTGCTGGAATCGCTGGCAAACGCCGGATGCAAGGCAACCTTCTTCGTAGTCGGCAACCGCCTGAAGAGCTCCGGGCAAGCGGATCTGCTGCGGCAGGAATTCGCGGCAGGCCACGAGATCGGGAACCACACCTACGATCATACCTCCTACACCCAGTTAAGCGGAGACGAGCTGATGACGAATCTTGCCAAAACCGACGATCTGGTACGCGAGTTGACTGGCGGGATTCCGACCCTGCTCCTGCGTGCGCCGGGCGGCAGTAACAGAACCGACGCACCGCTGACCCGTCCGCTGGTCAACTGGTCGGTGGATACAAAGGACTGGTCGAGCCAATCGACCCCCGAAAGCGTATTTGAGACTGTTAAGACGAAGGTTTCCGCCGGAAGCATTGTTCTGATGCACGATCTGCACAAAAACAGTCCCGATACTTTGGACGATATGCTGGCATGGCTTGACGAAAACAGCTATCAGCCCGTGACGGTCAGCGAACTGTTTGAATTCTCCGATATTCAGATGGACAGCGATCACGCTTACTACAGCACACGGAACATTAAGTCGAGATAAGAGAAGACCGGACTCGGGAGCTATCCCCAAGTCCGGTCGCTTAATATGGTTTTCCGATCAAAATTCCACGGCAAAGCCGTGGAATTTCTCACTTCATTATTAACCCATCCGGAGTTCTCCGTTCCGAATCTGCTCGCCGGTGTAGATCCGCGGCGTGGCGGAACTGCTCTGATAGATGGTACTCATAAAGCTGTCGGTCGGATCGCAGTAATCCGAATCGGCGTCGAAGATGTCTGCCGTCAGCGGCTCGGTATAGAGATTCACATATTCGTTGATCTGATTCAGCGCGGTACTCTTACACAAAACGTAAACGCCCGAGGTATATTCCCCGGCAAGGACCGAGAAGGAGATCGACGAGAAGGAGGTCTCGATCAGCCGTCTTACGATGAATATGTCCGATCCCCCCGTGGTGGGAATGTCGGTAGTCATGCTCGATCGCAGATCCTTCACGCAGAGCGACAGGATGCTCTTGTCGATATTGCCCTTCAGCGATCCGATGATCGAGGTGATCAGATGCTTGCCCAGCACCAGATCGTTATAAAAGCTGTCGGAGAATCCGCCGTACGAACGCAAATCGGCCGCCTCGGCGCCGGTCAGGGTCTGCCTGCCCGCCTGCACGTTATGTCCGTCCAGCTGGAGCACCCGGGGCAGATCCAGCTGCGCCCCGCCGACGGTATCCACAATCGACGCAAACCGACTGTTCGTGATATGCACCGTATAGTCGATCTGCACGAGCAGCGTATTCTGTAAGAAGGATTTCAGCGCGCCCATAGCCGACGCCACCGAATTGGAGACATTGCTTCCGTCCGCAGTCGCGCGACTGTAGGACGCCTCATAATATCCGCGCAGCGTTCCGCCCGAGCGGGTATAGGTGGTCACAGGGATTTGCAGAACCGACACGGTAGGAACCCCGCTATCGTCAATGCACAGCAGGGACAGGGAGGACAGACTGCCTCCATAGGTTCCTTCAACCGCGATCAGGATGGTGATCTGACTGGGTCTGCGGGTGAGATTCAGCTTGCTTACGGGATTATTTCCCTCGCCTCCCGACGACGCCGTGGTTCGGTCGGGAGAATCGGCGAAAAAGTCGCCGCAGCCGGTGAAAAGCAGAAGAGACAGGCACAAAATGCCGAGCAAAGCGGTACGCAGGATCGCTTTCATAAAACTGTTTTCCTTTCCAACGCCGGATTCCATATGGCATCCGACACTTTAGCATACTACCTGTATTTTACCACAAAAGACAAGAGCTGTCAAGCCCGAAAATCTGCTTTTTGTGAATTGCCGCCCGTCATTTTGTAAATTTTTCAGATTGGGGCGCCGCCCCAAACCCCGTTCAGGGAACTTTTCGAGAAAAGTTCCCTGAAAACCCTCAAAAGCTTTCCTATTGGACTACTTAGGGAGAAAACGGCAGGGCAAAAACTCCAATCATTCTTTTCCGACAGTCTGCTCTTTGATCATCCGCCGAAGCTCCGCCAGCGCGTCCCCAAGCCCTCCTACCCGATCGATGAGCCCTTCTCTGACCGCCTCCTCGCCCTCGAGGATCGTTCCTACGTCGGTTGCGATCTCATCGGTCTGCATCATCAGCGAAGTGAAGCGTTCCCGGCTGATTTTGGAGTGTCCTACCACAAAATCGGTGATGCGGTTCTGCATTTTTTCGAAATAGCGGAAGGTGGCGGGCGCGCCGACCACCGTCCCGCTGATCCGCACGGGATGCACGGTCATGGTGGCAGAGGGGACGATGAAGGAGGTCTTACCCGCTACCGCCAGCGGCACGCCGATGGAGTGTCCGCCGCCCAGCACCAGCGATACGGTGGGCTTTTTCATGGATGCCACCAGCTCGGCGATGGCAAGTCCCGCCTCCACGTCTCCGCCTACGGTATTGAGCATCAGGAGCAGACCGTCCACCTCTTCGCTTTCCTCTACCGAGACCAGCAGCGGCAGCAGATGTTCGTATTTGGTGGTTTTCTGGGTGGACGGGCAGAGATAGTGCCCCTCGATCTGCCCGATTACCGTGATGGTACGGATCGAGCTGCCGCTGCGGTCGGTGATAATGGAGCCGCAGTCGTCGGGTTGACTGGTGTTTTCCTGCCCGCCGTCGCCGTCGTTATACTGAATCTGCTCGTCGGACTCGTTCTGGGCTTGGTTTTTTGAATTTTTTTCCATAAATCTTCTCTCCCCTGTTTACTTTTTGTGAAAAATATGTTATAATAGCAAAGGATCGGCACAGTGCCCGGTCTAATCCTAGATTATCCAAAAAAACCGGAGGTATACATCATGAATTTTATCGTTGAGACGTCTGCACGTCACATTCACCTGTCCACGGCGGACATTGAGACTCTGTTCGGCGCGGGTGCCGAGCTGCACAACAAGAAGGATCTTTCCCAGCCCGGGCAGTTTGCCTGCGAGGAAAAGGTCGAGCTGGTCGGCCCCAAGGGATCGCTGAAAGTCAGCGTTCTGGGACCCGCAAGAAAGGATACGCAGGTTGAGCTGTCCTTTACCGACGCCCGCACGCTGGGACTGAAGTCTGTTCCCGTTCGCGAGAGCGGCGACGTTGCCGGTACGCCCGGCATCAAGCTGG
>CAYOON010000128.1:0-6000 GCA_964405595.1 uncultured Lachnospiraceae bacterium
ATGGTGCAGGCGGTGGATGCACATCCGCCGATGTAGGCGGCTCTCGCGCCCAGAATCGCGGCGGCGGTACCCTGCGCTCTGCGGGAGCCGAATTCGGACACGGGACGTCCCTGCGCAGCGCGAACGATCCGGTTGGTCTTGGTGGCGATCAGAGATTGGTGGTTGATATTTAGCAGCAGGAAGGTCTCGATGAACTGCGCCTCAATTGCGGGTGCGCGGACGGTGATGATCGGCTCCTTGGGGAAGACAGGCGTTCCCTCAGGAACCGCCCAGATGTCGCCGGTAAAGCGGAAGGTTTTCAGATACTCAAGAAATTCCTCGGTAAAGCAGTTCTTGGTACGCAGATAGGCAATATCCTCGTCGGTGAAGTGCAGATTCTCGATGTAGTCAACAATCTGCTCCAATCCTGCGGCGATGGCGAATCCGCCCCCGTCGGGGATGTCGCGGAAGAAGACGTCGAAGTAGGATACCGTGTCCATCTTGCCGCTGTTAAAGTAGCCGTTGCCCATGGTCAGCTCGTAGAAGTCAAAGAGCATGGTGTAATTCTCGTCAGAAAATGTTTTACTCATTTTTTCTCCTTATTTTCTTTCGTATCCTTGACAAACACGAAATTTCGTCCTATAATATAAGATAGAATTCATACGGATGGGAATATCTTCCCAAACCGTATACTTATTCCATAATAGCACAAAAATATAGACAAGTCAATAGATTTTTGAACTTTTCTCTGAAAGGAAGACAAAAATATGAAAGACGGATTCCTCAAAGTAGCCGCCGCATCCCCCGATTTGAGGGTAGCGGACGTTGAATACAATATCGAACAGATCCTGAAAACGATCCGGGAGGCGGCTGACCGCGGCGTGAAGGTGCTCTGCCTGCCCGAGCTGTCGATCACCGGCTATACCTGCGGCGATCTCTTCGGATCGGAGCTGCTGATCTCGTCTGCGGCGGATGCGCTGGTGAAGATTGCCGATCAGACCAAGGATCTGCCCATTTTCTTTACGGTGGGACTCCCGTGGCGGCACGGCGGAAAGCTGTACAACGTCGCCGCGGCGGTCTGCGAGGGGGAAGTGCTGGGACTTGTTCCCAAAGTCAACGTCCCCGCTTACGGCGAGTTCTACGAGCGCCGCAACTTCACCCCTTGGGAGAACCGCGTGAACGAATACACGGTCTACGAGGACAACAGCTGGCTGATCGGCACCGATCTGCTCTTCGACTGCGTGTCCATGCCCGCCCTGCGGATCGGAATCGAAATTTGCGAGGATCTCTGGGTTACACAGCCGCCCTCTATCCGCCTTGCAAAAAACGGCGCGACGCTGATTCTCAACCTTTCGGCTTCCGACGAGCTGATTGGAAAGGCGGAATACCGCAGAATGCTGATCAAATCCCAGTCCGCAAGCACGCTGTCCGCCTATGTCTACGCCGACGCCGGATGCGGGGAATCTACCACCGATATGGTCTTCTCCGGACATAATCTGATTGCCGAGAACGGCTCACTTCTTTCCGAATCCGCGCCCTTTGTCACCGGATATGCCGAAACCGAGGTCGATCTTGCACGGCTCATATCCGAGCGCGCCCATATGACGACATTCACTGAATGTCAGGACGAGTTTGACATCGCAGAGTTCAATCTCCCGGTGACGGAAACTGCGCTGACCCGCAAAATCGAACGCCGTCCCTTTGTCCCCGATGATCAGTCGGTTCTGGACGGCAGATGCGCTGCGATCATCATGATGCAGGCGCAGGGATTGGCAAAGCGGATCCGACATATCGGCTGTAAAGCGGTGCTGGGTATCTCCGGCGGACTGGACTCCACCCTCGCACTGTTGGTAACGGTCAAGGCCTTCGATCTGCTGGGACGGGATCACAAAGACATCCTCGCCGTCACCATGCCCGGATTCGGCACAACGACGCGCACCAAATCCAACGCCGAGACGCTGTGCGCCTCCCTCGGCGTGTCCTTCCAGACGATCCCGATCTCCGACGCTGTAGCGGTACATTTTGCCGACATCGGGCAGGATCCGAGTGTCACAGACGTGACCTACGAAAACTCCCAAGCGAGGGAGCGCACCCAGATTCTCATGGATCTTTCCAACAAAATCGGCGGAATCGTGATCGGAACCGGCGATCTGTCCGAACTTGCGCTGGGCTGGGCGACCTATAACGGCGATCATATGTCTATGTACGCCGTAAACGCATCCATCCCGAAAACGCTGGTTCGCCATCTGGTAGACTATTTCGCCAAGACCACCAAAGACGAAGAGCAGAGAAGGGTACTCTGCGACATCCTTGACACGCCGGTGTCTCCCGAACTGATTCCGCCCAAGGAGAACGGCGAGATTGCCCAGCGTACCGAGGATATTGTGGGTCCCTATGACCTCCACGATTTCTTCCTGTACTATTTGCTCCGCTTCGGCTTTGCGCCCCATAAAATCTACCGACTGGCGCTGATCGCGTGGAGCGACACCTATGATGCCGCCACGATCAAGAAGTGGCTGCGGATCTTCATCCGGCGGTTCTTCACCCAGCAGTTCAAGCGCTCCTGCCTGCCGGATGGCCCCAAGGTGGGTACGGTAACCCTTTCCCCGCGCGGAGACTGGCGGATGCCGTCCGATGCTTCCGCTGCCCTCTGGCTGGCGGATGTGGATTCCATCCCCGATTGATATTGTCTGATCTACCGGGATGACGTATTGCCGCGTCATCCCGATTTTCGTGAAATTCTTGCCAAATCTGGAGATTTATCGAGAATTCAGTCAAATTCTCGCTTTGCGAGAGAGATTCACGGTCTGTGGGCTTGTGTTTTTTCTCTCTTCGAGGTAGAATCAAGGTGCACGGCAAGGTCGTGACAGCATTTTGAAAGGATGAACTTGTAATGGAAAAAAGAACACTCGGCAGCTTCCTTGCGGTACTTCGCAAAGCGAACGGGATGACCCAACGGGAGCTTGCCGAAAAGCTGGGTGTATCGGATAAAGCGGTCAGCCGCTGGGAGCGTGACGAATGCGCACCCGATCTGACCCTGATCCCCGTCATCGCAGACATCTTCGGCGTAACCTCAGATGAACTGCTCCGGGGCGCGAGAGCGGAAAAAGCGGACAGAGAGGAAACATCGGAACGAACAGTTCGGTCGGATAAGCAAATTGATCTGATCCTCAAATCCAACGAAACGAAATACCTGATCCAAAGTTTGTTTTCGCTTGGCATTCTGATTATAGGCATTATCGTGGCAACGATCTTCCTCGGGTCAGCTGGGGGAATTCTCGTCGGCGGAATCTGTCTCGTTGTGGCGGTCATCTGTCAGATTATTTTCTCGATCCGCGCATTCTCCGCCGTCAATACCGACGAATTTGATATAGGGAGAATCAAAAGGCATCGCAGAAATCTCGTTAACACCCTGGAATATGTCGTGTTTATACCAGCGTTGATGATTGAAGCTATCGGATTTTTGCTTCTTTCCTCTATGGGAGCTATATACCGCATGGTTGGCTTGACATTCTTTCCGCTGATCCTCCTTCTTTGGTGGATCGTGCAAAATCGACTTGCCAAAACGGAGTTCTGTTCCTATAATATAACCGAAAGGAACAGACTGCGACTCAAAATTAAAACGTGGCTGGTTACAGCGCTTCTTGTTTGCGTGACATTTGCAGGGCAGTGCCTCTTTAACAACATAGTGAGCGCAACCGCCTTTACAGAAGGAACAACCTTCGATAATTATGATGATTTCAAGGCGTACATGGAAACGCCCACCGCCCTGATCAATTACGGAGACGAGATATTCAATGATCCGGTCACAATATACCCGGACGGAGTGGAATTCCCGATTCCCGGCGACGATTCTGATTCCCTGTATGAAGAGATAACGGACAAAGATGGCAACGTTCTGGTTTCCTATCAACACAAAAACCGGCGCGTGGTTCGAATGGGATTCGGGGAAAATACCCTGCCAATCACAACCTACACCACCGACCAGCTGAATGAAGGCGCCATGGTGAAGAAAAATATCAACAATGCAATCGAAGCCCTGTATCTTATCGAAGTCCTCGGCGGAGTCTTGATCTATTTCATCATCCGAAATCGCCGGAAAGATTCGTAAATATTTCATTTCAAGCCTGAAACAAACCGTTTCGGGCTTGATTTTTATGGATTTCATAATTTTTCATCCGATGAATCCGGTATAAGTCGGGCAATCTAGTGAGGAAAGGAGTGAATCTCATGGAAAAGATGAAGAATATGTTTGATACGCCGAAAAAGGCTGTCATCACGATTATCAGCATTATCGCAATCCTCGCTGTGTTGATCGCCGGTACCGTATTCATTTCAAACGCAATAGCGAAGAACTCTTCGATCGGAGAGGAAAAGGCAAGGAAATACGCCTTCGAGGATGCCGGAGTCGACCCTGCCTCGGCAGAGAATGTCCGCACCGAATTTGAATTCGAGCACGGTCACTATGTCTACGAGGTGGAATTCATCGCCGACGGTACGGAATATGAATACTGGATCAAAGCCTCGGAGGGGACGGTTCTGAAGAAAGAAACCGAGCCCGTGAAACAGCGAGGCGGGAGTACCGAGACAGTCGAAAAGATCTCGATAGACAAGGCAAAAGAGATCGCCCTTGCGGATGCGGGTCTGTCGGCGGAGGATGTCACATTCACGAAAGAAAAATCCGATACCGAAGACAAGGTTGCCGTATATGACATCGAATTCTCCACCGCCACGCACGAATATGAATACGAGATCAATGCTGTCACCGGAAAAATCCGCAAGAAGGACGTGGAAGCCATCGGAAGAACCGAGGAAAACGTCGGAAACAACGCCGATCCGAGCGATTATATCGGAGTTGAGAAGGCAAAATCCATCGCGGTTGATCACGCGGGGCTTTCGGTTTCGGACGTCCGGTTTTCCAAAGCAAAACTGGATAAAGAGGACGGCTACACCGTATACGACATCGAATTCGATGCGGACGGCATGGAGTATGACTATACGATCAACGCGCTGACCGGAACAATCATGGAATATGATGTGGATCTGCACGATTGACCGCAAAACATCAATAATAGATGCCCGCAGCAACAAAGTCTTGGCTATGCGGGCATCTTGCATATCATTTTTGTACCCGGTAACAGCAAAATTGTTGGATTTTTACGGAGATGCGCAAGATTGGACATAAATCAGGACAAAAACAGTCCTTGTGTGCGATTGTAAAATGTGATACAATCAAATTAATATAGGTGCAGTCTAATCTAATCCGGCTGCACGGAAAGGATTTGTATATGAAAGGAAATTCTACTGGAAAAAGTCTTCTTTCGACGATGCTTGTCGCTGCAATGCTTTTGTCCTTTGCCTCGTGTACCAAGACGCCTGAAGAAGGCAGCACGACGGGAACAAACAATAATACTGTAACGACCACCGGAGGAGAAACTATGACTAATCCGACAACAAACACATCAGAGGGCGGGCCGACCGTATCGACGCTGAAGGTCAATCAGACCTCGAACGCTCTCGGAATTGACACCAACCCTGTCTTCAGCTGGGTCGTAACCCGCGAGGGTTACTCCGGACTGCAGACTGCCTATCAGGTGAAGGTATCCTCCACCGAGGCGAAAGCAGCCGCAGGAGAGGCGGACATCTGGGACAGCGGAAAGACCGAGGCCGCACTGAACTACAGCGTCGCTTACACAGGCGAAACCAAGCTGACCTCCAAGACCTCCTACTACTGGACGGTTACCACATGGGACGTCGCCGGAGACAGCGTAACCAGTAAACCCGCAGTCTTCAAGACGGGTATGTTCGATCAGAAGGATTGGAAGGGAGAATGGATTACCGCTTCAGCGGGTGAAGCACTTGCAGCCAACGTAGACGGCGCGGCATGGATCTGGGATAACGGCGCCAACAAGACTACTACGGCGGTTTCGAACTATCCTGCGGCAACCTATTACTTCCGCTCCAAATTTACCGTTAGCAAGGAAGTTTCGAGCGCGCTTCTTTGCTATACCGCTGATGACT
>CAYOON010000129.1:0-5962 GCA_964405595.1 uncultured Lachnospiraceae bacterium
CTCAAATTAGTCGTCTTGTTAACCTGTAATACTGCACAGGATTATGATATATCTCATATTACAACAAATCGACCTCAAAACATCGTTGAAAAAATGGTTGTATGCGGTGCAGAAACTGTTATTGGATTTACAGGCAAAACATGGACCAATGATTGCAGCATATTTGCTCGAGAGCTATCTTACAGATTAATTAGTGATGGAATGACTGTCGATGATGCACTTTTTTCAATGGGTAAAAACAATGATGATGATAAGGATCCTAATCGAATAGACTTCAACCATAGTGATTTTTTGGATCTTGCAACTGTAGCCGGTAACGGGAATAACAAATTAAGATAGGAGTAGAATGATGAAAAAACATAGTATTTTGTTTATATGTTCAACTGTATTGGCGACAATTACTCTATTGTCATCTTGCCAAAACAAAATAGCCCCCTATGAGAGCGTAATAGATGATGTGGGAAACGATGGGCTAGGAGGTCAAGTGGAGTTCACCGATTGGTCGATAGAATCCTACAAACGGAAAGCCGCAAAAGAAACCTTGACTGTATCTCTGAAAGACGGCAGTTACTCGATCACCGGTAAATATCGATTTTCCGATATGGGGGCGCATCTATCCTTTCTTTATGACGCTTACTGCGATGATCAAGGACATGATTTTTATATTCGCGCAGATAACGGTGAATTAGTATATATGGATTGGTTAAATGGTTCTTATTATGAAACGGAACCCTATTTAGAGGAACTGGAAAATCCTAAAGAAACTGCTCTTGAAATCGCAAATCAGATTGCGGAAATGTATATATCCGACATTGATTCGTATGAATACTTCATATCAGAAAACGTATGGAAACCGGGTACTGCGAAAGATGAAAATTGCAGTCTGACTCATTACACAGTTAACTATTCAAGAACCGTAAGCGGTTTTAATACGAGAGATTTCATAGCTGTGACTATATCCTCAAAAGGACATTTTGTTCAATTGCACATTGGCGATCTCGACGCTTTTACCGGACGCAACATACAGGTGGACGAAGAGAAGCTTCGTGAAAGCATTGATGCAAAGGTAAAAGCTGCGTATGAGGGAACCGGATATATTGTAAACGATTATGAAATTAGGCAGCAACAACTCGTAAAAACACCGACAAATCAAATTTGCGTTTCTTCAAGTGTAAGTGTAGCCCTGCAGAATGGTTCGGATACTGTCAGTTCACTCATTTCCATACTAACCGCCATTGAAGAATAGCGAGCACCTCACTCAACTTTCGCATAATCATTTCTGGCGGCGGTCATAGCGGTGATACTTGTCAGACGAAAAATGGCTTCGCCTGTACCCGAAAAGTCATGATTTCATAAAGTCACAAAATTCTCGGTTCCCACGAAAGGAACCGAGAATTTTACTATAATCCTGCATCTTACTTCACAGCCGCAAAGCCCTGCTCCAAATCAGCGATAATATCGTCGATATGCTCGGTTCCGATCGACAGCCGCACAGTAGTCGGCTTGATTCCGGCGGCAAGCAGTTCGTCCTCGTTCATCTGAGAGTGGGTGGTCGATGCGGGATGGATGACCAGCGACTTCACGTCGGCAACATTCGCCAGCAGCGAGAAGAGGGTTAGGCTCTCGGTGAACTTCTTCGCCGTCTGGGCGTCGCCCTTGATTTCGAAGGTGAAGATCGACGCCGCGCCCTTCGGGAAGTAGCTGTCGTACAGCTCCTTCTGCCGTCCGACTGCCAGAGAGGGATGGTTGACCCGCTCTACCTGCGGATGATTCTTCAGATATTCCACAACCTTCAGCGCGTTCTCGGTATGCCGCTCCAGACGCAGGGACAGAGTCTCCAATCCCTGCAAAAGCAGGAAGGAGTTGAAGGGCGAGATCGTCGCGCCCTGATCTCTCATGAGCGTAGTGCGCATTTTCAGAATGTAGGCGAGATTGCCGCAAGCCTCGGTAAAGACAACCCCGTGATAGGAGGGATTGGGCTTGGACAGTCCGAGGAACTTGTCGTTCTGCGCCCAGTCGAACTTTCCGGCATCCACCACCACACCGCCCATGACGGTTCCGTGTCCGCCGATGAACTTGGTCGCCGAATGTACCACGATGTCCGCGCCGTACTCAATGGGACGGAGCAGATAGGGGGTCGCAAAGGTGTTGTCCACGATGAAGGGGATGCCGTGCTTGTGGGCGATGTCGGCGATAGCCTTCAGGTCGATTACGTCGGAGTTGGGGTTGCCCAGCGTCTCGGCGTAGAGCAGCTTGGTATTCGGTCGGATCGCCTTCTCAAAGTTCTCGGGATCGAAGGGATCCACAAAGGTAGTCTCGATTCCCTGATCATGCAGGGTGTTGGCGAAGAGGTTGTAGGTTCCGCCGTACAGTCCGGCGGAGGATACGATGTGGTCGCCGACAAGGGCAATGTTCTGGATCGCGTAGGTGATCGCAGCCGATCCCGACGCGGTAGCCAGAGCAGCCGCACCGCCTTCAAGAGCGGCGATCCGCTTCTCGAACACATCGGAGGTGGGGTTCATCAGACGGGTGTAGATGTTGCCGCCCTCGGTCAGCGCGAATCTTCCGGCCGCCTGCGCGGAATCCTTGAAAACGTAGGAGGTGGTGGCGTAAATCGGCACCGCGCGGGCGTCGGTAGCGGGATCGGCGCTCTCCTGTCCTACATGGATTTGTAATGTTTCAAATTTATAGTTCGGCATAATCGTTCTTCCTTTCAAATCTCAAAAAATATTACGGTTCGGTGTATTCGTTCCGCGTATCACATTCGCCCGTACCGGAAGTTTGCACGAACGAGCCGCTCAAAGTATTCCATCTGACAGATCTCCGTTCTTCTGTGAGTTGCTATATTTCCCTACCAACGTAGTAGGCAGGTATATAATAGCACAATAAAATGGATTTGTCAATAGGGAAACGGAAATTTTTTGAAATTTTCTTAAAAAGGCCCGAAAACAGCTTTGGTGCCTTAACGGTTGATATAATCCTCCAAAAGAATCGCATAACAGACCATATCGAACAGTCCATTGTTACAGATGCACGCCTGCCGATGCGTACCCTCGTAAAGCATGCCGCATTTCTGCATCACTCTGCCCGAGGCAGGATTTTCGTGCGCATGGTTGGCGTGTACCCTGTTCATGCCTACTTCACGGAAAAAGAAGTCGATTACCGCTTTTGTGGCTTCGGTCATATATCCCTGATTCCACCAATTCCGGCCAAGCTCATACGCAAGCTCCACCTGACTGATCCGGTCGTCGGGGTGCATTCCGAAATAGCGGCCGATCACCTCGCCGGTGGATTTGAGCTGGATCGCCCAGCTGTAGCGGTTAGGTCGATCATACGCGCCCAGCCATTCTGGAGTGAACATTTGCGCCTGAACCTTCACGTCCTCCAAGCATTTCATCGGCTTGTAGTTCGTCCACTTCCAGACTTCGAAATCGCTAAAGCAGTTGTAGAACATCGGCTCGAAATCGTCCATCGTGAAGCGGCGCAGGATCAGACGCTCGGTTTCCAGGGTTACTGTACCTTTGTGTGTCATAGTGACCTCCTTTTTATCAATTCCAGCTATATTATAGCGATTTTCCGCGATTTGTCAAGTTTATTTCGGCAACAGGTCGATTTTTACGCTTTCGCGGCGCAATTCTTTTTTGGAAAATTCTGAAAAAGGGCTTGACAAACGGGAGAGAATGGGATATAATGGGAATATGCAGGCGTAGCTCAATGGTAGAGCGCTCGCTTCCCAAGCCAGATACGCGGGTTCGATTCCCGTCGCCTGCTCCAATAAGTAATGCGCCCTTCGGGGTGCTTTTTCTTTTGATACGATATGCAGGGAATAATACCCTTTCGACCCCCGCCGCTCTATGAAAGAACCCACTTTCGTCTGTAAGGACAAGAAATGTTTCCTATATTAAGTTGAAAAATTCATATTTCGGTGGTATAATTAACAAAAAGACGATAAATTTGGATTCGTTTATCTGCAAGGAGTTGAATATTATGGGTACTGCCGCGATAGGTTTAAGAAGAAAATCAGCCGCTCTCTGCTTACTTGCTGTTTTCGCGACCACGCTTTTTTTGCCGGGATGTTCAGACAACAATCAGATAACCTATCCTGACAATGACGATCTAAAAATCGTTGAACACACGGGTAAACTTCCGGATGAATTCAAAAAAGTCGTTGAGAACAATATCTTTTATGATGTCACCGCTTTTGACGGGAGATTGCTGAAATCGGAAATCCGCTCTGTGGACAAAGAAAACAGGACTGTCGTTCAGCAGGTTCGGATGATGGATGTGTACGGAAAGGATCTTGCCGTATACGAATGCAGTTCGGACGATGCGCATCATGTCACTACGCTCACGGCAACAGAGGACGGCGGGTTTTTATTCGTCCTTGGCTTTAATGACTATTCTTATAGCCAAACGGAGTGGGCAAGCGACAAGGGCTTTGCTTCTCGCGTGATAAAATGTGACAAAGACGGCAATTTGCAGTTTGACACACCCTTTGTCGGATTGGAAGGAGCGGCACTAAAATATTGTTTTGAAAAAAACGGACTATTCTATCTGTTCGGAGAATTCCAGACGCCCGATCAAAGTAGTGGATATACAGACATTTCAATGGTTATCCTCGATCAAAACGGAAATATTTTGAAAAAGCAAAGCATTGCAGGATCAAATTTCGACAATTTGTACGCAGCAGAAATATCCGGTGATTGTTTTGTTCTGTCAGTCAGATCGCAATCGGATGACGGAGACTTTGCCGGTTCGAATTCAAACGGACACCCCGTCAAATGGGTCATTACTGTAAACGACGATCTTGAGATAACCAAAAAGAAACAAAAAGCCGGCAGAGATTATTTAGATTTAAGGATCGGAGAAAGAGATGGCGTTCCGGTGTATAAAAGCGACACTCTTCTGATCGGCTTTGATGCGGGTGGCCCGGAAGCATTTATCGATTACGGCGATTTTTATCTGATTGTTTCTGAAAACATTACCGGAGTATACGAAAATACACCACTTTTGAGCAGCAATTTCTGGTTTTACACAGAAACCGTTTATTCGGCTTATGATGAGAACGGCAACCTGATTTTCAGAGCATCGGTGGATTCGTCCCCTGATTATGACGCTTGGGTTCAAGAGCTTGCCACTCGTTAATAGTGTTCATCCCAGAGAAAACTGGTATCCTTTACGAAGTGCCCCTTTCGGGGCACTTCAACTTTTTTCAAACGAATCTTACTTCTTTTGATTCTTCACCGCGTCCGGTCCGCGCATGGTCAGACCAATTCTGCCCTTGGCGACGTCCACCGACAACACCCAGACCGTCACGATGTCGCCGACCTTGACCACCTCGGAAGGATGGTTCACCCGCCGATTCGCCAGTTGGGAGATATGCACCAGCCCGTCCTGATGAACCCCGATGTCCACGAAGGCGCCGAAGTCGATGACATTCCGCACCGTTCCCTTCAACTCCATCCCGACAGTCAGGCTCTCGATGCCCAGCACGTCGGTGCGCAGCATGGGAGGCGGCAGCTCATCCCGGGGATCCCGACCCGGCTTCTCCAGCTCCTTCACAATGTCGGTCAGCGTAGGCAGACCGATTCCCAGACGTTCGGCAAGGATCGCCCCGCCGATCTCGTCTACCTTGGCGGAGATTCCGTCGATCTTGCCGTTCTTCATATCCCGCTCGGTGAATCCGCAGATCGACAGCAGCGATTTTGCGGCGTCGTAGCTCTCGGGATGCACGCCCGTGTGATCCAGCGCATTCTTGCTCTCCGATACCCGCAGAAATCCCGCGCACTGCTCAAACGCCTTGGGGCCCAGCTTCGGAACCTTCTTCAACTCGGCACGGGTGGCAAACGCTCCATTCTCCTCCCTGTAGCGGACGATGTTGCCCGCGACGGTGGAGCTGATTCCCGAAATCCGCGTAAGCAGCGGCGCGGAGGCGGTGTTCAGATCGACGCCAACGGCGTTG
>CAYOON010000130.1:0-5940 GCA_964405595.1 uncultured Lachnospiraceae bacterium
ATTACGATTGCAACTTTCTTCATAATGTATAACTCTACCTTTCTTCGATTGCCTCGAGTTTGCGTCGGTTTCGCCTTGGCGAAATGATCGGCATTTGCCGATCAGGACACAAACTTGAATCCTCCGATTTTTCCGGTTTTATCAAAAATGGGCAGTCCCATCCCTTACGGTTGGGCTGCCCAGACGGTCGACAAAGGACGCGAACCCCGCTTCCCTGTGGTTTCTCCACAAATCCGTCAGTTACGGGCGCGTTTTTGATTTTCAGCTTTTCGAAAAGGATCAGCCGTATACAGTATAACATATTTTTCGTCGGATGTCAATAGTTTTTTGTCGAAAAAAAAACGGACTTCGATGGATTTCTTTCTGTGGTTTTTGTGTTTTTTCACAAATAGCAGAAAAGTTTCCCGGTAGCAAGCGGGCGGATTTCGCATATGCTATACAAAAGACCCATTCGGGTCTTTTAGGTCCAATCGGGTCTGCCCGAGGGGATCTTGGGGATCTGTATCCGCAGTTTTGCGGTATCGATTCCTTCCATTAAAATAAAGCGAAAGGATGGTCATCAGAATGGACTATCAAAGAGCCTGCTCCTGCCGGGGCGCGGGATATGCGAACGCAAATTTCGTCGGCCAGCAGACAGGGAATCGGAGTCAATCGGATTATCAGAGTGGCAAATGCGGCTGCACCCCTTCCGACGAATACGCTCCGAACAAATTCGAATACCCTTCCCTTGCCATGATGTACGCGCCCTATCAGAAGTTTGACTGCCTGTACGAACCCGCAGAAGCACTGAAAAACGCGACGCTGTTCAAGGAACTGAACAAACCCTTCCTTGCCGGCAGAAGAGGAGGCGGACGATAATGAGTTACAACACCAATAATTCCGGCAGCCGCATCGGGAATACCGGAAACTGCGGATGCGGCGACAGAATGGCACTTTTAAACAAGTTCCGCGCTTACGATTTCGCGGCGCTCGAGGCCGCCCTTTATCTGGACGCCTACAACTGTCCCAAAGCACTGGCTTACTTCAAAGAGGTTTCGTGCAAGGCGCAAGAGCTGAAGGAAAAGTACGAATCGCTTTACGGACCGCTGACCCAGGCGGGCGTAAACTGTGAAAACGGCTGGACGTGGGTAGACGCCCCCTGGCCCTGGGAAGTGGAGGCGAACTAAATGTGGATTTATCAAAGAAATCTGGAATATCCCGTTAAAATCAAGAATCCCAATCCTGCGCTGGCGAAGATCATCATCAGCCAGGTAGGCGGTCCCGACGGCGAGATGGGTGCGGCAACACGATACCTGCAACAGCGTTACGCCATGCCCGACCGCCGGGTTGCCGGAATCCTTACCGATATCGGAACTGAAGAGCTTGGTCACCTGGAGATCGTATCGACGATCATTCATCAGCTGACCCGCTGCATGAGTGAGGAGCAGATCAAGGCAAGCGGCTTCGACACCTATTTCGTGGATCATACCGCAGGCGTTTATCCGCAGGCGGCTTCGGGTGTGCCATTCTCCGCCGCGACCTTGCAGGTCACCGGCGACGTTTTCGCCGATCTGTACGAGGATCTGGCAGCAGAGCAGAAGGCGCGGCTGACCTACGACAACATCCTGCGTCTGGTGGACGATCCCGATGTGCGCGATCCTATTAAGTTCCTTCGCGAGCGGGAGATCGTACACTTCCAGCGCTTCTCGGACGCCGTACGGCTCACCCAAGAGTGCATCTCCGACAAAAAGAACTTCTACGCTTACAACCCCGCTTTCGACAAATAAGTTCAACCCCTCTCGGAGCGCTTCGCTTTTTGCGCGGCGCTCCGGGATTTTTGGACGAAAACAGACAAGTGTAAAGATTTTTCAATAATACGTCAAAAAATCTATTGACAAGCGCGCAAGAATTTGGCATAATACACAGTGAGAGTACCCATTCTATATTTATGAAAGGAAATGCTTATGAAAAAACTACTCTGTTTACTCCTGAGTGCATCATTCCTGCTGGGAACCGTCGGCTGTTCCTCGAAAAAGCCCGATGACACCACCGGCACCGGAACCTCAGGAACGCCCACGTCCACCGACACAACGGACAAGCCCGGTACCAACCCCGGATCAACGCCCGGATCGGATCCGACCTCGAACCCCGGTTCGAATCCCGGCTCCACCGCCGCACAACCCGGTAAGGAGCCTAATTCCGTGACAGTCGGCAATGTTCGCGTACAGCTGCTGACCGATTCGCTTGTGCGTATTGAGATGAAGGGATCCAAGGGATTCGAGGATCGCGCGTCCTTCAACGTCATCAAGCGTACCGACTGGGACGACGTGGCCTACACCACCGAAACCACCGACAAAGAAACCTTGATCACCACCGCCAAGTATGTGGTACATATCCCTAACAAGGCAACCCGGAATCCTACCGGTGCCTACATCACCGATCCCGAGGGCAAGGAACTCTGGACCTATGTGGACAATACCGACAGCAACGTCTTCCTGCCCTCCCCCTCCGATGAGCTGAAAAGCTGGTATTTCACCGATGCCCCCCGTGTAATCCCCTCGGAGAACGGCTACACCCCCTCTGAAACGAATGCGGCCAACAACGGCTGGGATAAATCCAACAACGCTACCGACCTCTTCGTCTTCCTTCCCGGCGGAAGCTACGAAACCTTCGCCTACGACTACATCACGCTGACCGGCCCCTCCGAGATGGTCACCCTGAACATGCTGGGCTACTGGGATTCCCGGTATTATGAATATACCGCCCAGACCGCCCTTCAGCAGATCAAGGACTATCAGGACAGAGGCTACTCCATCGACGTGCTGGTAATCGATACCGACTGGCGCAATTCAAGCAGCGTAGGCGGCGTAGGCTACGACATCAACAAGAAGCTCTTCCCCGACATGGCAAAATTCCTGGAAGAGGCGCACAAGATGGGCGTTACCATCATGTTCAACGACCATCCCGAACCTGTTAAAGGCTCGAACAACCTGCTGGACAAGAACGAGGTTGAATACCGCAACAAGAACCTGAAGCTGATCCTCTCGCTGGGTCTGGACATCTGGTGGTACGACCGGAACTGGAGCGTTTCCCTGAAGGAAATCGCCAACGGCATCTCCATCTACGCTTCCGGTATGTACGCCTTCCAGTGGATCACGCAGGACTACTACGAGAGCATCGCCGACATAAATGAGTACGCCCGCCGCGCCCTGATCATGGGTAACGTGGACGGCATCTGGAACGGCGTTCTGACCTACGCGCCCGAGATTTCGGCTCACAAATACTCTATCCAGTGGACCGGCGACATCGGAACTGACAGTTCCTTCCTTGCCGGCGAGATCTACAACGCCATTTACGGCGGCGCAGTACTGGGTCTGCCCTATATCTCCGCTGACCTTGGCGGTCATAACTACCCCGTTACCACCGACGATATGTACGTCCGCTGGATGCAGTTCGGCGCACTCTCCCCCATCTGCCGCGTACACTGCATGAAGCCCTACTCCCGTATGCCTTGGTTGTACGGCGATACTGCCGAAGCGGTTACCCACCAGTATGTGGATATGCGCTACCGTCTGCTTCCCCTTTATTACTATCTGGCGCACGAGAACTATGTGACCGGTCTCCCGCTGGTGCGCAGACTGGATCTTCTCTTCCCCCAGTACGCCGAGGCGGCAAGAAACGACGAATACCTGCTGGGCGACTACATTCTGGTCGCGCCCATCGCGGACAGCTACGCTACCTCCGATGATTATACCTTCACCGCGGACGACGGCAAGGCCGGTCTGCTGGGCGAATATTTCGCCAACAAGAACCTTTCCGGAACGCCCAAGTATACCCAGTATGACAAGACCGTACACTTTGACTGGGGCACCGGCGGCCCGCTGGATCTGAATCTCAATGACAACTACTCGATCCGCTGGACGGGTAAAGTCAAGATCGGTTCCTCCGATCTTGCGCTCCGTTTCTACGCCGACGACGGCATCCGGGTTTGGATCGACGGCAAGCAGATCGCCGACGGCTGGAATGTTTACGACAACTACTTCACTTCCGACGTGCTGAAGGCAGGATCTACCCACTCCATCAAGATTGAGTACTTCGAAGCCGGCGGAAACGCGCACATCTACGCTACCGCGGTCTGCAACGCAGGCGTTACCAGAGACGTCTTCCTGCCCGAGGGTGAATGGATGGACGTCTGGACCGGCAAGACTTACGCAGGTCCTACCACCATCACCGTAAACCATCCTCTGGAGACCTCCCCGATCTTCGTCCGCATGGGCGCAGTGATCCCGCTGGCCGACAACATGGTCAACACCTCCGAGAAGGACTGGAGCCATCTGACGTTGGACGTTTACCCCAGCGTAAGCAAGGAAGCCACCGCGCACATCTACGAGGACGACACCAAGACGGTCGGCTACAAGGACAATCAGTTCCGCACCACCGACATCACCATGAAGCCCACCTCCGACAAGACAATCGAGCTGGTCGTGAACCCCGCAAAGGGCAGCTTTGAGGGTGCTCTGGCATTCACCTCCCGCAGCTACACCGTCCGCATCCACGGCAGAGAGGGATTCGGCGATCTGACGTCGGTTACCCTGAACGGCACGGCTCTTGAGATCAAGAAGATCGCGAAGGATCCGAACGCTGATCCGCTGGCAAATCAGGGAGGCGCGAGAGATGCTGTGATCTACGAATGCACCTTCACCGCCGACGTCGACAAGGAAAGCAAGCTGGTTCTCACCTTTGCCTCCACCGTCGCCGACAAAGAAAATAAGGACTACAACGCAAATCCCGCTGAGTTTGACGTGAAGGTCAACACCCTGAAAAAGACCGAGGCTGACGTGAATCTGTCGGCATACGGCAACAAGGACTGGCTCTTCCTCGGCGCCATCGACGCTACCACCGTCATCCGCAAGAACGTGAAGAACCACCTGATCGGTGACGTTGAATCCGACTGGAAGCTGACCTCCTTCTACGACAACTACAACATCAGCTGGCAGGACGGCGATTACCGTCCGACGGGCAGCTCTACCAGAGGTCCCGTATCGAAGATCGACTTCCGCACCACGCTGAAGGTTACCTCCGATAAGACCCACTATCAGATCTATCTGGGCGGCTACAAGTCGCTGGCGAAGATCACCATCCGCGACCGCGCGGGCAATGTTCAGACCTACACCTTCGGCGACATGTCCTCCAACTACTACCGCATGATCGAGATCGACTGCTCGTCCGAGAAGGATACCGAGCTGTGGATCACCTACTCCATCCTCTGCGGCGACAACATCACCTTCTCGGCAATCACCGCTTCCGACGGCAAGGTAGAGGAGCTTACTCCTCCCACAGCCGGCGGCAACACCTCCGCAGTTCAGATCACACCCGCCTACACCGGCACCATGGATCTGACCGCGCTCGGTACGGTTGACTGGGAGTACTACGGTAAGCTCAATGACAACGACGCAAACGATACGGTTCGAAAAGCGGGCGTCACCGACAGAATTGACACCACCTTCAACGGAATCACGAATCTGCACAGCGACAACAAAGCAGAGGTCAAGTGGAGCGACGGCGGCTCGGTAGCATCCGCTACCACCCGCCACGGCAAGAACGCCATGGACGGATTTACCGTCAAGGTGAACATCAAGGATTGCTCCAAGCTGACCATTCTGGTCGGCGCATGGAAGTCCACCTGCTCCATGTCGATCTTCGACGGCGCGGGGAATGCGCTGGAGAACGAATCGGTCGTAACCGGCACCGACAGCGCAAGCATGGCACTGGTTACCATCGATCTGACCAAGTACAACACCGACACCATCACCGTTCAATTCACCTGCATCAACTCAAACGGCGGCAACAACTCTCTGACCGGCATCGCGCTGGGATAATGGTAAATCGAAAATGCAGGAATTTGCAGCATCGCCGCAAATTCCTGCATTTTTTACAACAGAGAGTTTCATCTCCAGATCA
>CAYOON010000131.1:0-5905 GCA_964405595.1 uncultured Lachnospiraceae bacterium
CGGAAAGGGTCGCGCCATCTCTGTTGTAGATACCGTAGGCCTCTGTGTTGCCTCCGGTGCTGTAGCAGATAATCGTCGCGCCGTCCACGGTCAGCTTGCCGAAGTCATTGACGGCATAGGTCTTGGTTTCGGCTCCGTTCAGATAGCCCTTGCGGACTTCGATCTGACCCTGTCCCGTGCTGTCGGTCAGCGTCAGATTGCCGTAGTTGACTACGGTTTCGGTGACCCGATGTCCGTTCAGATCCAGCGTCACGGTCTTGCCTGCGGGAATCACGATGGATTCGTAGAGATCCTCGGTAAGCTTAACCTTACCCGAGGTGTTATTCCCAATCCAGTCGGGGGTCTTCCCTACCGATACATCGACGTTCTCGAACTTTCCGTTCGTAGCGCGGGACGCCAGTCCGTACTGTCCGGACGCGGCTCCCGGAAGCGGCTCCGGATCGGTATAGTCAATTAACAGTTTCCCGTCCGCATAGACAAGGAAATTCATGGTTTTCGGATTGAAGGTAACGGTGAAATGCACGACGTCGCCCTCTTTATAGGGCATATTTACGGTTTGCGCCCAGCCGCTCCATGTTTTGTTGTTTCTTTCAATTCCGACATTCGGTTCGTTATCGGACGTTCCGGCATGAATCAGGTAGTAGTAGTCGCCCACCTCGTTCATTGCGCCGTTTTTGTTCTCATCGACTGCACCCACAAGGAAGGCCACGTTGCCGCCGAGATTCGTGGGTTCCTCATCTTTTCTGGCGATCGTAACGTCTGCGCTCAACGTTACAATCTGTCCGTTCGAGCTGTCGCCCAGCGGATAGAAGCTGTAATCAGGCCAGCCAAGCCGGGTATTGCTGGTGTAGTTGTCGCCATCGACCGTCCATTTGCTGCCGTCTTTGGCGGTCTCGGTTTTCGCGCCGGAGGTATCCGCCGCGAAAGCGACCGTGGGCACCATCGTCAGACAGAGCGTCGCGGCAAGGATTGCTGAAATCAGTTGTTTTTTCATAATCACGTTCCTTCCGTAATTTCCTATCCTCTCCATCGTTTCATTCGGAAAGGAGTATTCGGTTAATTATACCGTAATCCCACAAAAAAGTCAAGTGAAATTCATGATTTTTGGCATTATAACTCATAATACCGTTGATTTTTTGTTAAAAACGCCCACTTCTGCCGCCCCGGGATCCGCCCGACCGGGATCCGCCGGAGGATCTGCCGGAGCTGCCGTTATCCCTGGGCTTGGGAACTCTCGTAACGGTGCTGTACAGATAGAGATCCCGACAGTCCCGCAGATGCAGGCTGCCCGGACGGACGTAGTTCGCCGCGTTCCCGGCAAGCCGGACGCTATTCAGCTTCCGCTTCATGGAGCTCACGCTGACAAACGCGATCACGAAGCCCAGAATCAGCGAAATCGGGATAATGATCCACGGGAAGGGATTGTAGTTCTTTCCGTCCCGGGCAAGTCCCAGCAGATAGTCGCAGTCGTCGGCGAATTTATCAAACGCGCCGGCGTAGTCGTCATCCGAGAGGCATTTTCTCACATCCTTTTCCAGCAGATCCATCGCCGCGTTGCTGAGTTTCTCGTTGGCAAAGCCGTTGAAAGAAAAGGCGTACTCCCGATCCCGGACGCTGACCAGCAGGAGAATCCCGTCCCGGGTGCTTCCCTGTCCGTAGCCGTTCTGATCGTAGAGTTCGTGGGCGTATCTCTGCACGTCCCGGCCGGCCAGCGACTGCACCGTCACCACTACGAGATCACACGCCCGATCCTGGCTGACCTTCGCCAGCTTTTCGGAAAGAGCCGTCTCCCGGGAATCGGGAAGCACGTTTCCGTTATCCCGGATCAGGATCTTATCATAGGACAAGCCGTAGACCGGAAAGGCTGAAAATAGTGTGAAAACCGCGAAAATGGTCAACAAAATGACCGATAGATAGGCTTTTTTCATCGTCTCAACCTCCCAGAAGGTGCATCAGGTAGAGCAGCAGGAAGATCCCGCCGCTGACAGCGCCGGTCAATCCCGCCAGCCACTTGGCGTAAGCGGACTTGCTCATGGGAAGGTTGCCCACCAGCTTGCCCGTCTGTCCGTTGACGGCGAAGGTGTATTTCTGCCCCTCGAAGGTGGTGTGCAGGATCCAGACCGGGCAGAGGACGTAGCGCGCCTGACTATGGGTAAGCCGCACCGCCGAATGCTCGGGAACCACCGATCCGTACCCCTGTATGGTTCGGGCGAACTCCTGCTCGGTGGAGGTCTTTACCCTGCTTTTCACCCGCTCCAGACAGGCGTCCGACGAGACGTCGTAACGCTCGGCAAGGAAGCCGGGCAGATACGCCGGAGCGAACTCTACAGCCTTCGTAAAATCAAAGGGCTCGATGGATTCGGTCAGCGCGTCGTCCATACCCGACGATCCGTCGGCGGGGACGGCGTCAAAGCTCAATCCGCCCGACCGGATCACCAGATGATGAGACACACGGGTATAGATGAAATTCCGATCGCTCCACGTCACGCTTTTGGTCGCCCGATAGCGGATGTTGGCGTGGGTATCGGCGTCGAAAACCCAGAAGGGGATGTAGATTCCCTTGATCTCGTCCAGATGATTTTTCTCGGAAAAGACTTTGGGAAGCAGTTTTTTGCCCTTAAAATGCCTTTCCAGTGCCGAAACCGCCGCTTTTTTATCCACGCTGAAGGGGATCACCAGATCGGGCTTGAGTTCGCCGGTGAGATTCGCGGCGATCATCACGGGGTTGCCGCAGAAGGGGCAAGCGGTAGCGGCGGTCGTCTCCTCGGCGATAATCTCACCGCCGCAGGATTTGCAGACGTACGCCGCCATTCCGTCGGATTCGCCCGCGTCCCAATGCTTCTCCGAGGTCGTCTCAAAGGAAAGATCATCCTCGGCGGTGTTTGCCGTCTCCTCACCGAAGGTTTTCAGCGTCTCGGCCTCGAACTCGGTATCGCAGTAGGGGCATTTCAGCTTCTGCAACGACGGATCAAATTCAATACTGCCCCCGCAACAGGGACACTTGTAGGTAAGTAAGCTTTCTTCCATAATATATAGATTTATCCTTTAGTTTTCAGGGGGTCAATGAGGGGATGGTCAAGTGAAGAGTGAAAAGTGAAAAGGTTCGGTACATTTTCGCCTGCGGCGAAAATGATTTTATTAGAAATCCGAACCGTAGCTTTACCGAATATCGTTCTCGTCGAAGCGGTCGCCGCACTCGGGACAGAATTTCGGCGGATTCTTGGGATCTTCCGGCTCCCAGCCGCACTTGTCACAGCGATAGAGGGGAGCTTCCACCGGCTTCTTCGCACCGCATTCGGAGCAGAATTTTCCCTTGTTCACATGCCCGCAGGAACAGGTCCAGCCGGACTCGGGTCTCTTCGAGCCGCATTCCTCGCAAAACTTTCCGGTATTCACCTTTCCGCAGCTGCAAGTCCAGCTGTCGCCCGCAGCAGATCCCGGAGCGGGGGTGCTCGGTGCCGGATCCGCTGGCTTCGGACCGCCAGCCGCCTGACCCATGGCATAGAGGTTTCCGGCGTTCATGCCTCCCGCGTTCATCGCCATACCCATACCCATGAAGCCTGCCATTGCGCCGTTCTTGTTTGCCGCGGCCGCCTTCATGGCATCCGCCTGCGCGCCCACAATCGTCGCCGCGCCCATGGAGGGATCCCGCAGGATAGCGGTACGCTGTGCCTGCTTGATCAGCTCGGCGTCCGCCTCGGGCAGCGTGATGGGATTCAGCGCCACCGATACCACCGTAAGACCCCGCAGCTCCGCCCATTTTCCGGTCAGTGCGCTATTCATGGCGGCGGAGATCTCCTCGGCGTGAGCGGGCAGTGCGCTGGGACGCACGCCCATCTCGGAAATCCGCGCGAACGCCGGCTGCAATGCCGATACGAACTCGGTTTTGAGCTGACTTTCGATTTTATCGCGGGTATAATTCTCGGTTACGTTTCCGCAGACGTTGGTATAGAAGAGGATCGGGTCGGAAATCTTGTACGAATAGACGCCGGAGCAGCGCACCGACACGTCGATATCCAGTCCGATATTGCGATCTACCACCCGGAAGGGGATGGGATTGGGCGTACCGAACTTGTTGTCGATCAGCTCCTTAATATTAAAGTAGTAAACCCGCTGATCCTTTCCGGTATCGCCGCCGTAGGAAAACCGTCTTCCGATGGTTTTGAAGGTTTCTACGATGGATTTTCCCAGACTGCCCGCAAAGATGGAGGGTTCGGTAGAGCTGTCGAAGGTATACTCGCCCGGCTCGGCGCAGACCTCCACTACCTTGCCCTGCTCCACGATAATCATGCACTGTCCGTCGGCGACGGCGATGCCCGATCCGTTGGAGATAATGTTATCGTTGCCCTTGGTGTTGGAGGAACGGGCGGTCATCCTCTTTTTTCCCTTGGTGACCATCACCGTGCTGTCCAGTGCCTCGCAGTAGAAGAATTCCTTCCATTGATCGGCAAGCGTTCCGCCGATCGCGCCGATTCCCGCTTTAATCAGTCCCATATGCAAATCTCCTTTTCATTTTCATTTAAATATAATCATTATAACAGGATTCTATGAATATTTCAAGCATAATCCGACATTTTCCGATTATTTTGCCGTAGGGAATATCTCCCTCTATTGGTTTCCCTTCCGGTACGCCTTCACATAGGCAAACGCCGCTTTTTCCCCCTGCTCGGCGAGAATGACCAGCATCTGTTCCAGCTCGGCGGCGGTGTCGGGGTGCATCGTCTTTGAAGCCGCTCCCCGGCGGTAGTATTCCAGCGAATCGGTATCGCCATAATCTTTCCCACGGTAGATTTTGCTTGCCGCCACCCTGTCGCAGAACATCTCCGCCACATACTTCCGGGGCATCTTCACCGGCTCGATCTTCTTCGTAGCGGGATTGTAGTCCGTCCAGTATTCGTAGTGATGGCGGTTCCGTCCCTTGTGGTGCATCCAGGCGGCGCTGAAGCCGTACAGTTCCCGCTCCCGCTCGTTGGGCGATCGGTTCCCCTGATAGTACCGCACCCCCGGGATGAACTCCACAGGGCTGAACTTGGACAGATCGTGCAAAAGCCCCTGTAGGGGAATCCCCGCCTTTATACAGTGCCAAAGCACCTTGTGCCGATGCTTGCAGATCGTCTTCAAATGTCCGAGCAGATTCATGATTCAAACTGTTCCTTTCATCGGGGCTTCGGACTGTATCGGTTCCGTTTTTTTGCCCTGAACCTTTCCTTTGCCGATTCTATCATTATTCTATCACAGTTTTGCGCCTTTTGCAAGTCTCCGACCGCCGATTTTTCTGTACGATACCTCCAATTTTGTTCGCTTTTATTTGTGTAAAAAGCCGAGTGATTCGTGTTTTTTTATAATTTCGTGTGAAAATTTTGAAATAATTATAAATTTTCGTATTTAGGGCTTGATTTTTATTGAAAACTGTAGTATAATGGCTGTACATAGGAGACGTGTATAAAAAAATATACACAATTTCACTCCAAAGAAAGGAAATTTATCATGAAAAAATCAGCATCCCTGTTTTTGGCAGCACTGATGGTAGTCAGCATGGCAGCGCTCACCGCTTGCGGCGAAGGCAACACGAACACCACCGCCGGTTCCGGCAACGCATCCGACAACGTAAGTTCCAGCAAGCCCACTTCGACTTCCACCCCTGTCGCCTCTACGCCTGCACCTGGCACCACCTCTCAGCAAGGACCCATCTCCTTCCCTCCCCCTCCTCAGGACGATAGCATCGTTCTCGTAGCTCCCACCGCTAATTTCCACTACAAGGTATTTGAGTGCGAATACAGCGGTACCGGCGCAGGCGGAGAGTACATTACCGACAAGCTGGCTGACTACATGGCTAGCTTCGGATGGAACCTCGGCGATACGACGCTTCCGCAGGAAGCACTTGCCGACATCCTTACCTGGGAAG
>CAYOON010000132.1:0-5872 GCA_964405595.1 uncultured Lachnospiraceae bacterium
TTGTATTTCCCGCAAAAGTATGCTATGATACAGGCAGGATCGTTCCCGCACTGCTTTCTTACAATATACCACATTCCGAACGGTCTGTCAAGTTAATTTTGAATCCTGAAAGGAATTTTCCGATGAAAATCATGGTTGCCTCCGATATACACGGCTCCGCGCTCTACTGCTCCCTGCTGCTCGACGCCTATAAGCGGGAGAAAGAGACGGGTACCGCCCGTCTGCTGCTCCTGGGAGATCTGCTCTATCACGGTCCCCGCAACGACCTTCCCGAGGGGTATGCGCCGAAGGAGGTCATCAGCCTGCTGAACGGCGTGCGGGAGGAGCTGATCTGTGTCCGGGGAAACTGCGACACCGAGGTGGATCAAATGGTGCTGAACTTCCCCATCCTTTCCGACAGCGCGCTTCTGCTTCTGGGAGACAGGACGATCTTCGCCACCCACGGACACCGGTACAATCTGCAAAATCTTCCTCCGATGAAGAAGGGGGACGTCCTGCTTCACGGTCACACCCACGTCCCTGCGGCAGAGGCGCGGGACGGGATTCTCTACCTCAATCCGGGATCGGTTTCCATCCCCAAGGAGGGCAGCGAGCGGGGGTATTTCCTGCTGGATGAAAAACGGGTCGTCCGGAAGAGTCTGAACGGCAAGATTTTGCTGGATTCCGACTGGGAGAGTCTGATGAAGGAAGAATAATTGCCGGACAGCAGACACTGCCTAAAAAAGCACCGATGCGGACAAAAAATCCGCATCGGTGCTTTTTGTAAACCGTTCTTACTTGTTAACGGTATCCTTCAGAGCCTTGCCGGCCTTGAAGGAGGGAACCTTGCATGCTTCAACCTCTACGGTTGCGCCGGTAGCGGGGTTCTTGCAGGTTCTGGCAGCTCTTTCACGAACCTCGAAGGTTCCGAAGCCTGCGATCTGAACCTTGTCGCCCTTCTCCATCGCTGCGGTGATGGAATCGAGAGTCGCGGCAACTGCGGCTGCGGCATCCTTCTTGGTAAGGTTCGCTGCTTCTGCAACTGCATTGATCAGTTCTGTCTTGTTCATTGGTCTATTCCTCCTTTTTTTCTTTGCTCCGGCACTTGACGGAGCTTTCTGTTATTATAATACCATATTCTTCCCGATTTTGCAATAGTTTTTGCAGGACTTTTTGATTATTTTTCGTATTTTTTGCAAAAATTTTTGAAAATTATGCACTCAAGCCGTCTTTTTGACGTGTACGTTATCGAAAACGGCATTTTCCGCGGCGTACAGGCCCACAAGTCCGCTCTTATACGCGCCGTCGGACGCCGAAACCGTGCCGCACGCCGTTTCGATAGACAGATTCTCGCCCGCTGCCCGGACTGTCAGGGTCACGCCTGACGCCCCGGAATCCAGAGACAGCTCATTTGATGCCGCAAGCAGCGTCAGCTCACCGGATGCCAGCTTGTAGATCTTCAGCTTCCGGTCGGCAGGATCGTAGGTCAGCAGATAGCCGTTCTTCTCATCTGCGGCGCGGATTAGCACGCCTGCCTCGCCGGAGCCTATTTTCAGATCCACGGTCGCCGTAAAGTCGGCGAAATCGGTATCGTTCGCCGTGGCGGTTCCCTTTCCCGCAAAGCTGCCGTCGGATGCCGAAAAGCTGCCGCCCGTCCACTTGTAGCCGTGCAGATCCATGAAATCATCCGAGAAGGTTGTCTGATAGCGATAGGATCCGCTGTCGTAGGGGTTCACCGTGTTCACACCGGGGGTGATCTTGCTTCCCGCCACCGCTTGGGCGTTTTTCAGATTGTTCACCGTTCCGTCCTCGTTGAGCAGACCGTTGTACATGTTGTGGTTATCCCGATAGGAGTTCAGATAGCAGGGATGCACCATCAGCGTCCAGTAGTAGGGTGCCCAGACGCCGGTCTCCATCAGCTGCTCGCAGGTGGGCGCCAGATTGGAATATACCGGATAGTTGACGTTTGCGGGACCGCCTACCCACTGCACCTCGGTGCAGGTAACCGGCAGATTGGCAAGTTTTCCCTGCGCGATTCTGGAATTGGCGTTGGAGACAAAGTTCGCCGTATTTGCCGGGAAGTTGTCATGATACTGGAGCAGATCCATGCCGTAATTTACGGCATTGGGGATCGTATGCCCGCCGGAGGGAGCCGTACCCAGCGTCAGAGGCACGCTTCCCTGCACCGTGACGGCGTACTCGCAGAGCCAGAGCGCCAGCGCGGTTCTGGCGTCACCCCAAGGCTCGTTGTAGATCTCGATCGCCATCAGGCGGTTATCGTTTCTATAGTGATTCATGAACCACTCCACGAAGGCTTTGGGTTCGTTCCAGCGGGAAGAGTTATTGTAAATATCGGCAGAAGGGGAGGTAATCGCCCAGCCCGCCGTCTTGCGGGATTGGGTTCGATAGGCGCGGTTCCATGTGGAATAGGAAGAGTAATCGTAGCTGTCCCCGCATCCCTCGAAGAGGGAGACCATGATCGTGATCCCCCATTTATCGGCAAGCTCGAGGAAATCGTTGAAGCCTGCTTCGAAGTGTGCGGAATCCTCCAGCCAGTACTCGTAGGACACCCAGATCCTGAAGGAGTTGACCCCCAGCAGCTCGGCGGCATACTGCATATCCCGGTCGATGATGTCGTGATCGTACCACTTCCAGAACTGGGGCGCGTTCAGCGCGTAGGAGGGATAGTAGACCGCGCCTTTGAGTCCGGCGGGAACCTTGGTCTGATCGCCGGTAGCCTTGAAGGTCGCTTGCAGACGTTTCGAATCGGAGGCGGAGTCCAGACTTGTCAGCGACAGCGTGCCAGTCTTGCCGCTGCTAATGGCGGCACTGCGGTCATAGGTATAGAGATGGAAGAAGGCCGTGGACGCCGACTCGCCCCACGATGGCAGCGATTCCGACCGATCGGCATAGAAGGTCGCCGCCTTCTTGGCATCCTCGTTTGCATCGGTGGAGAGGGAGATCAGGGTCAGCTTGCCGTCGACGGCCGAGAGGAATTGATCGGTACCCGTCAATCTGAAGGAGATTCCTTCGGCATCGGCAAGTCCCACCGTGGGAATCCAGCCCCGGGTGGCAGGATCCACCATGGATCGGCAGGCCAATTTGTTCGAGGCGATGGACACATAGTAGTTCTTCATGGCGGCCGTTTGCAGGTAAATCGCACCCTCCTCCAACTCGCCCACCGGCTCGATGGCGATCGAATAGATCCGCAGATCGTCGATCTTTCCCTTGTAGTAGGCGCCGGAATAGCCCAGCGCGTTGGTGCCCCATACGGCAGCACCCAGTCCCGCGGCGTCCAGCGTCTGCGGGATCACGCTGCCTACATCGGTGGCACTCTGCACAGCGATTCCGTCCACATAGAGGACGGCTTTTCCGCCGTCGGAGGATCCGTCATAGGAGAGAGCAGCGGTGATCCACTTTCCGGCACTGTCCGCAGGCAGATCATAGGAGATTGTCTTGACGGTTCCCGTTCCCGTGCTGTTCTCCCCCGCGCCGATGGCGGCGACCAGCTTGCCGTCCTCGATACCGATGGCAAGACCGTTATTTTTGTCGCCCTGCTCGTAGATCAGCTGTCTTCCCGACAGGCTGTCCGGACAGAAGGCGAAAGAAACGCTCAAAGTGGTGAAAGCGGGGTGCAGGAAGGTTGTGGGGGTGATCTGCGAGGTCTGCGAGAAGTCATTGTTGAGCTTCACGCTGTTGTCTACGCCGTTAAAGGAGATCGCGCCGCTGCCGTCGGGGCCGCCGCCCGGAATCAGGGTGGCGTTCAGCTTAATGCTGTCCCGTGCGGAGGACAGCGAGGTTTTCAGCACGGTAGCGGATGCCGCTTCCTCGAAATTGTACCAGAGAAGTCCGTTGCCGTCCGAAATCTCCACGTTCAGCGCGCCGGATGCGGGGGTATAGCCCTCGTAGGTCTGCTTATTCCAGACGAAGGGAGTTTCCGTTGTGGGATCGGGGGTTGACGGATCGGGTGACGTAGGATCCGCTGGGGATGTTGTAGAACCCGACGTGTCGGTCGGGGTCAAATCGGTCGCGCTTCCCGTGGTTACCGGGGCGGGCGTTCTCCCGCAGGCGACCATGGATAGTGCCAGAAGAATAGCCAGCGCAGAGCGCAGAAGATGCTTTTTCATGGGAACAATCCTTTCTATAAACATATGTTCACAAGTAAAGTATAGCAAAAAAAGCCCGGCTTGTCAACCAAGCCGGGGAAAGATCGGGATATATCGGACGGAAAATCGGGAAATACTGGACACGTTTTCGATAAACCGGACGTATTCGCCCACAATAGTGAAATCCGTTCGCATAGCTTTACCTAAACGTAAGATACACCCACATAAAGACTGCGCTCCATATTGCACATACAATACTGATAATCAAAGGTATTTTGCCCTTGGCTCCTTTTAGCTTACCCACAACGGACAGGAGCAGACCGGGCAAAGACAGGGCAATGCCAATCGGAGGGAAGAGGAACGCCAAAAACGCTCCAATAGCGGAAATGATTGCGCCTAGAATGCCAATACTTGCGTAGTTATTGGCTTTGATCAAATCATCCACACCGGGATTCTCAGCGGTGACACGTTGAGCCAGAGCAGTCAGAAAGTGTTCAAAAGCCGCACATTCCTCTTGCTGCTCAATATTGACCGGGAAAAAGCGGTTTTTCCGGAGATTCTCAGCGTCCACATCTAGCTGGAATACCGTATTTCCCTGCTTATCGGCAAGCCGAAGATCAATATGTTCTACCGCATCGTTTTTCCGATTGGTACGAACAGTCACCTTGCCCAAGTTTTCCGGGGTGTAAACCGACGGTCTGGCAACCTGCATTTGATGGGTCTTTTTGTCAATATATAAAGGGGCGATACAGAGCATCTGATCCCGATATGTCACTACATAGCGGTAGTAGGTCGTCTTGGTGGTACGACCATAGGACTCATGCTTTTCCCAGTGGGCATAAATGATCTGATCATTTCCGTCCTCGCTAAGCAGCGGCTCCGCCGCCTTGCGGACGCGCGCTTTATCCTCGCCGGTTTGAGCCGCCTTGCGGTTGCTGCTCTTTTTCATAAAATCATAGCAAACGGCCACTACAATGACAACGATCAAAAAAATAAATATCAGCCAGTTTTCCATAGTTAGTTCTCCAATGTATCTGCCAATATTGGCAATCCTTCGGATTTATAATCACTTCGACAGATACTCGTCGATCGCCTTTGCGGCAGTCTTGCCCGCACCCATGGCGAGAATGACGGTAGCGGCACCCGTAACGGCATCGCCGCCGGCAAATACGCCCGGTCGGGTGGTCGCTCCGGTGGACTCCTCAACGATGATTCCGCCGTGCTTGTTGACCTCCAGCCCCGCAGTGGTGGACTTGATCAAGGGATTCGGCGACGTGCCGATCGCCATGATTACCGTATCCACCTCCATCAGAAACTCGCTGTCCGGAACCTCCACAGGACGGCGGCGTCCCTTTTCATCGGGCTCGCCCAGTTCCATACGGATGCACTTCATGCCCGTCACGAAGCCGTTCATGGGATCCCGTCTGTCGTCGGGGTTCTCGTAGCCGAGGATTTCCACGGGATTGTTCAGAAGCTTGAACTCGATCCCCTCCTCCATGGCGTGCTCGACCTCTTCCTTTCTGGCGGGAAGCTCCTCCAGCGAACGGCGGTAAACGATGGATACCTGTTCGGCACCCAGTCGAAGAGCGGTTCTCGCGGCGTCCATGGCAACATTACCGCCGCCGACTACAGCAACCCGTCTTCCGCGCATAATCGGCGTAGCGGAATCCTCGCGGTACGCCTTCATCAGGTTCGCGCGGGTCAAAAACTCGTTGGCGGAGTAGACGCCCTTCAGGGACTCGCCGGGGATGCCCATGAACCGGGGCAGACCCGCGCCAGATCCGACG
>CAYOON010000133.1:0-5840 GCA_964405595.1 uncultured Lachnospiraceae bacterium
TCCAGCGACTGACGTCGGGTGCGTGTAATTGCTTAACCCTGCAAGTTTGTTCTTTTCGTCGGTGGTATAATCCTCCGTAGAGAGCTGCTTGCTGCCGTTTTTCTGCACATATCCGTTCAACAGCGTTTGGATCTGCTCGGTGGTAGAATACGCTGTGAGGTCAACCGTGGTATCGTCCAGCAGTTCGACGCTTTCACCTACAAGCGCGTAGATGTCATAGTGATTGGTGGTGCTGTTGTGTACAAGGTAGAGCACATTTGCTTGCGCGTTTCCTACAGTAGGGACACTATCCACTTTCCGAAATACGGCGTGTCCGCTTTCGGAAATAGCCGCCTGAATTGCCGATGCCACTTCTGTAGCTGACTGGAAATTGCTGTTGTTCGTCAGGTCGGATACTTTGGTAGGCACGGCGATGTTTACGCTCTTGTCTGCGCCGTTGATTGGTTGCACGGAACCGTTGACCTTGATCTTTTCGATCATGTTAGGCTCTCCGCCGACAGTTGCCATCCCATCGATTTTGCTGGACAGGTTTGTGACCTCCGCCTTTATTCTTTCGGCGAGTTCCTTCAGGGCTGCCAACTTTATGAATTTTTCGGTGCTATAAGACATAATTTTATCCTCCAAAAATATAAAATTTGGTTTTGTTTATGTTTTTGCAAATACTTCATCAAGCATTGTCTGTACATCTTTTGATGTAGCGAGATCCTCATCTGGCAATTTTGCCTCCGAGGATATGGTTCCGTCCGCCGTAACACTGATATTTTTTCCGATCTTCACGCCGCCCAGCCGCGTTGCAGTTGCGATCGGAAGTACATATACTTCACCCGCGCCTCCCCCGTCCGTTACGGCGAAAGAGGCGTTAAGCAATGTAAGATTTGCGCGAATTTCCTCAGTCGGAGCTTTTTCTGTATACAACCGCAGCGCTCCCGGAACCGTTCGGCTGACGGTGCTCATTCCGCATTCTTTGGCAATTCGGGTATAACCGGGCAAAATACTGATGATCGGCACCATTTCCTCCGTGATGTCCTCCTGCGCTATGTCGATGTACAGTTCTTCACCTTCGCACTCCTCTGCGCCGGTATTCCAGCCGGTGGTCGGAATGATGATTTCTCTGGATGCAGTTTCCCGATGCTGGAGGATCATTCTTTCGACGTCATCGGATGTTACAGCATCCAGATTCGGATCGATTTTAAACTCCACCGCATCAGCATCAGTCAGGATAATGTGCATTATGATAGTCAATGAGCCGGCCGCTCCGGTTGTAAGTACGGCCTTCTCCGTGTCCGGCATATTGCAGATCGCGATCATGTCGCCGTTCCCGTCGAACAGCGCAGCCTCACGAACCGTAAATCCGCCAACATCTGCCGGAAGGATCACCTTCACACCCACCATGTTTGCGAATTCATCGTTGACCCATTTCCCGGCAATGTTGCCACGCCACACCTCGCCCATCAATGCAGTCATATCGGCAGTAGGTGTATAATACGACCCGCCACCGTCCCCGACTGCGGCTTGTGTAATATTCACTTTCCCGCTGCCTTGGATAGTTGCCGCAATTTTGCTCTTGCCGATCGTTGTGACGAGCGTTTTATATTCTCGTTCCTTTTCGTTTGGCATATGCCAACCTCCTATCTTTCATCAGCAGCCGGATATACTTCCACCCGTTTGACCACTGCTGTATATGCACCGACTTTCAATTCGCCGGAATTGTTACGGGTATAGTTGACCTGATCGAGCCACGACCGCACGTTTTTGAAATACTTGATATTCGCAAGTATTCTTTGCTGTTGTTCGACCGTCACTCCGTCCTTCGGGATCTCAACCTCCAGACGGAAGGCATAGGGGGATCCCCCATACTCATACCATTCCTGCACCACGGCGCTGGCGAAAACATCCGTAAGCGCCCGAACCATTGCGGATTTAGTTCCCAGATGCCTATGCACATCAAAATGCGACTTTATCTGCTCCCGCTTTATCGCGATGGAAGCGTCATATAAGTACCAGTCGATCTTGAAATCATAGGCAAGAATATCAAGCAATCCCTCGTTCAGCTCGTCAATCCGCGCGTACAGGGATAGCAGATTGCCATCGTTATACAGTTTTGTGAGCTCTTCTGCGATTGGCGAAGCAAGCGCGGCGAGATGCTTGTCGTTACCCAAAACATACGGAAATGTTGCCATAAGATTTTCGGCGTTCAGCGGTTTACTCATCCTCAAATCCTCCGTTTGTTACCGTTATGGATCTTACACGGGCGATCTGCGGTGCGCTGCCGTCCGTGCCGTCATGCAGCGGCGTAAATATCGGTGTGTTGATCTCCACACGCTTAACGCCTGCGTCCATCAGCATCTTCTGTAGCTTTGACGGGTTGATGTCACGTCCAAGCCTTGCGTATTGCCATGCTATGTATTCGTTTACTGCGTTATTGACGGCGGTTTCGATGTCTACAAGCGATTTCTGCACCTCTCTGGAGATGTAGTAGGTACAATCGATGTCATATTCTGCGATCTCCGGATCATGCACGGAAACGTAGTCGGTCAACGGCCGCACGCGATCATCATTACACGCATCGAGTATATCGGACTTGATCGTTTCCGTTGGAGCGGCACCGTCATCCATCAGCGCATAGATGTACACATGACCGGGACGATCCCGCTCCACAGAGATTTCAATTTTGTCCGCTGTTGCAACACCCAAATTTGCGTCAAGCGCGATTTTCAGAAGTCCGTCCGTGTACTCGACTGTGTAATCCGTAAACGGCTCCAAATTGCCTTCCTCGCCCTCTACACGCACGGTCAAAGAATCAATATTTATTTGATCCCCACCGATAAACGCGTATCGTTTGCCATCATCGGAGGCATAGACCTCCAAAAGTTTTTTGCTCACAAAACGCGGACGGATTACTTTCACATCTGCTATTTGGTTTGACACCGACTTTGCCCAATAGATATAGGATCCTTCCGGTCCGGCCGTACTGTACGAATCGAGGACAGCCCGCATCATCTCGAAATAGGTGTCGTCATTCCATTCCTCGGCGCCGCCGTCACTTTCCGTGATGTTTGCGCACGAGGAATAATAGCGGATGTTGTCAATGTCGATGAGGGTGTCGATCTGCCCTGCGGCATAACCGTTGCCGACCGTACCGGCCGTTTCACATTGCACGATTACGTCCGCATAGGTTTGTCCGATCGGGATCAGCTCGTCAGCGATCGTATGCCAGACAAGCTGTTTGCTTTTGTCCGAGACCCTCGTCCCGCTCGGGATCAGAATTGACGTGGACTGCGCTGCAGATATGGTAAAACGCACGGTACACTTCGCCGCCTGCGCGCCCTTCCGATCCAGCGAATAGATCCATTCGCCGAGAGCGTCTAGGTTCGCTCCTTCCGCTCTGCTCGGGATGTTCTGATTGCCGATATAGTTCTGGTTTACCCGCTCCCGGACGATTACATCCGATACCCACGCGATAAACAGCCTATCCGGATCCCCCGGATGCAAGGTGTGACCGGTTATGCTCTCGTATTTTGCGATCAGCCGTGCGATAATATCTGACGGATCGGTCGCTACAAACTTATAATCTGTATTTCTGCTCATACATCAACCTCCAATATGATAGCTGTTTTCCCGGTCATGTCGTGTTCGAATCGAATGTCCGTCAGGTTTGCCCGCGGTTCAAACTCCGCTATCGCCTCTCGTATTTCGGCGACAGCAAGCGTTTCCGCTACAGCCTGCGGCCGATCCACAAAGTTTTGAGCGATCCCAAAGTCACGATACATAGGTACCGTACCTTTCCGCGTGGAGACGATCAGCAAGACATTTTGCAATATGGACTTCGCCGGATTGTTTTCGCAAAGGGAAAAGGAAGGCGGATTGTCGCTTCTGATTGTGTATTTCATGGTCTCACTCCTTTGTATACTCGGTGAGCGTCAGGGAAATATCCGCACTCGTCAGATCGCCTTTCGCGTCGAAGTATTCGAGCGTTATTTTATGCTTTTTTATAAGCCAGCGATATTCCCCGTAGTTTTTCGTGCCGATCGTAAGGGGCACGGCGGTTCCGTTTTTCTCGTATTCCACAATCTTGGCAATATCGGCAAGCGGATCCGCACCGAGATATTTTGAGATCCGGATCTTGAAATCAATGGAATCGGCATCAGCACCCACAAATTCGGTGAGTGCCTTCGCGAGATGTCGCTGATGCGTTTGGATTGATGCCGATCCGCTCCATGATACATCACGAAGCGTTTTGATCCTATCGTCCGACACTTCAAAAGCAATGTCTCCGAGACATCCTATTTGCATTACAGCACCCCCAATACATAGCCATCGGCGTTAAAACCAGAATCATAGAGGCATAGTACAACGTCATCAATATCCGGCATCCACGGTTCCGCAGTAGATACGACTTTGAGCCACCCGGAGACAATATCTACATCCGGGAAATACACTCGGACTTGCCGCTTCGCCGCGTCTAAATCGCTAACTGTTCCTTTGCGTATCATAGCGTGTTTCCCCTCATTCCGCCGCAAGGGCAATTCTTAAAGTGATCTGCGTAGTGTAGCCGGATCCGCTCACCTGATGCTTTGCCTGCTTGATGATATACTTCCCGTCCCAGGCTCCCCACCCGGTCAGTTCAACTACGCAGCCGGCAAGCAACGCAGGATCCCCGGGAAACGTAAATGTCGCGGTAAACTCATATTTGTTATGCAGACGGAGCATTTTTTCGGCAAGTGCTTTCGCTTCTTCAACACTGGAGACCTTTTGCTTGATCTCCAGACATTGGTTTTTCTCGCTGTCCTCGTCGTAGCCCGCTATGTACGCGGTGGCCTCGATCAGCTCACCGCTCGACGTGACATAACTGACGCGACAGCTCGTGTAGGTGTCGTTCTGCCCGGTGGATAGCTTGTACTTGGTATAGCCGCCTTCTTTTCCGTGCTTGATCGTGCGCACAACGGATTTCTTTTCGTACTCCGCCTGATCGAAAACAATAATGATGTTGTTTGAGACCTTCAACGAGCATCCGCAGTCTTGGCACAGTTTCTTCAAAAACGCAATATCGCTGCATTGATATTGCTCAATCCGATCATACTCGGGATTCTCGTCGCTCAAAAACATACAGGTCATGCCATTCTTGCTTGCGATCTCACTTGCGACGCCGGAAAGTGTATAGTTTTCCCAAGATTGGCTTTTCTTGGTCTGGCGGATCGTGCTGTTATAGGGCAGCGACGTTCCCTTGATGGTTACCGTCGCAGGCGGTCCCTGCGCTTCCACGCTGTCAAGCTCAAATTGACCGCATTCCAGCACATCGTCCTTGCCGTTACCCTTCCAGTTTTTGCGTACTATTGTCGCTTGGATCCGCAGACCCTTTTCGGCGTTTCCGGTTGGCGTACCGGATCCCGAATCTATAGCCTGCAAATAGGAAGCATCGACATAGGCGTTCTTGCCGGAATACATAAAATTCGCCCAGCCGCCCGAAATGGCGATGACGTCGATGATCGTCCCATAGGCCAACGTGCCGTATTGATGGTACTGGCTGCTACCTCTGTTACGCACAGCCAATCCGCCCTGCGCTATTACTTTATACGGTGTGGTCGTTTCGCCCTCCTTCGACCCGGAGGACGCGTCCGGTCTCAACGCGGCTGCCTGTATCGCGGTATTCAGCCATTTTTCCAGCCAGATCCCGGAGCGATCATGCAACTTGATCTGGAGATCGTCGGCTTCGTCTTCTTCATTGTCGGTATATGTCAGCGAGATCAGATACTTCCCGATCGACGATGTAATATCGGTTCCTGCAAAAAACACGCCGACATCCGTGCGGCGTGCCTGATTCTTGTCGCTCATCCGGACAC
>CAYOON010000134.1:0-5825 GCA_964405595.1 uncultured Lachnospiraceae bacterium
ACTCGCTTCTATTGGAGTGGAGCTGAAGTACATCGGACGTGGGCGAAGGGGTGAGCAGTATAAAACATCAACAGCGAAAGGGATCACCGACGATTTTTCGTCGGTGATCTTCTGTCATAACTACGACGGCACATGGATTGCTATTGACAACAAAGAGCGAACCGGCAGGAAAGAATTGGATGCCATTGCTGTTTTGAGGGAACTGTACGGTTTCAGTTTTGACGAAGCGGTCTATGCTTTGACCGGGACAGCTTCGGTGACCGATCTGTCAGTTCGCCGTCCTCCGAAACGCCCTGCTCCACCACCCAAACCCACTTTGCCCGAACCTTTCGTCCTTCCCGAAAAGCATCCGCATTCAAGCTGGAAGGGGGTCGAGTATCTGGCAAAGGATCGTCTGATCCCCGAGCCTGTGGTCAGAACATTCTTCGATCTTGGGTTGATCTATATGCCGACGATGATTTCCGAGAATTCCGGAAAGTCATTCGATTGTGTAGGGTTTAAGGTTCTGAATGAAGGCAAGGATGTTGTCGGTCTGGAGGCGGATGCAACCTTCGTCGATCCCGGGAAGCATCGGTTTAAGCAGATTCTGAAAAACTCCGATCAGCGATACGGCTTCAACTTCAGAAACAACGTGACCGAGATCACAGATCAGACACCAATCTACTTCTGTGAATCTGCCGTCGATGCGATCTCGCTTTTCTGCCTCAACAATTACCCCGGAATTTATGTGTCCATGTCGGGAGTAAAGGATTCTCTGCTGAAGCATATGCTTGAAACCTTCGGCGGTCTGCCGGTGATCTGCACCGACAACGACGAAGCGGGCAATCGATTCCGGAAGAAGTTTCCCGACTACCACACGCTGGTTCCCGAGTATGGAAAGGACTGGAACGAGGAATTGCAGTATAGGGTGGTCAAGGGGATGGACTATGCGCTGAAGGAGGAATCGAATCTGACATCGGAGGATATAGCTGATTTCGTCCGGGGACAAGTGGCAACCTGTCGGGCAGAGATCACCATCTTGAAAAAGCAACTTGGGGAGATACAAGTCAGTGATCTTGACGATGTGAAGAAGCGGGAGAAAACAGAAAAGCTGATTGATAAACTAAAGGGCTGGGAGAAAAAGTTGAAGTTCTATTCCGAACTGGAAGCTCGGATCCCGATTGCGGAATCTAAATTAAAACTTTGATTAAAGGGGTGGGGTATGCACCACCCCTCACACCAAAACGGAGCGGCAAACCGCTCATTTTGGGTGATACAGTACAGGTACAAATACAGGCGGCGATACGCCGTCCGAGGCGAGGGGTACGGGGGGAGCGCAATCCCCCTTCGGCGGTCAAGCGGCACGCTTGCAGGGTTTTTGTAATACAAAAACGTATCCTGTACTGCAAATTTTTGCAAAATCGGCACAGCCGTACTGAAAACTTTTGCTAAAACAGTACAGCCGATTTTGCGAAAATTTGCCCGCCACCAGACCTTATCCCGAAGCATGATTTCGGTCAGGGGCTGCCGCCCCCGACACCTCCGCTCCAAAAGAAAAAGAAGCACTATTTCGCCGGTGATTCAAGCTCGGCAAACAGCCGGTCGAGTGTGGATCGGGAGATGTGCAGCTCCTTTGCCAGCTGGGCTTTGCTTATCTTCCGACTCCGGTATCTCTGATAGTGCGTCTGTATGTCCGGCACCTCGATTCGCTTTCTACCGGCGTACTTCCCTACCGCCTTGGCGACCGCGATCCCTTCCCTCTGCCGTTCCAGAAGGTTCTGCCGCTCGAACTCGTTGATCGCGCCGATCATGGTCAGCATCAGCTTCCCGGTAGGCGTAGACGTGTCGATCTGCTCCTTCAGGCTGACCAGCACGATCTTCCGGGTATCGAAGAACTCCACGATCTTCAACAAATCGGACGTACTGCGAGCAAGCCGGGAGAAATCCAGAACGTAGACGGTATCCCCTTCACGGGCAAAATCCATCAGCTCCTGCAACTTCGGCCGATCCATGTTTTTACCGCTGATCTTTTCCGTAAACCATTTTTCGATTCCGTGACCTTTTAACGCTTCGATCTGACTTGCTTCATTCTGATCGGTGCTGGATACTCTGACATATGCGAGTTTCATTTTCTTTCTGAACTCCCTTCCCGGGGATCTTCCCTGCTCTATTATACCACGTTGTCCAAATAGAATCAAGACTTCATCGGCAGTTTGTCCAATAATTCAAAAACCCACCCTATTTGGACAATTTTGAAACAGATCCGAGCTGCTTGTTTAGAGTGTACTCTATTCAGACAGACGGTCGAGTTCAGGAAGAAAAAACTCCAAGAGATGAAATAAGCGTAGGGACTACCATTGGTAAGGTAGTCCCTTTTTCTTCCTAAATACCCTGATCCGCAAGCTGATCTCGGATCAAGAGGATGGCGGAGTACGGCGGAACCGGACGCGGCGGTCACCAGACCGGAGGTCTTTTCCTTCCGGAGCGGAGGAGGTTTCGGGGGCGGCATCCCCTGACCGAAATCACGCTCCAGAATGGAGTATGGTGGCAAAATTTGTCATACAGGATACGGTTTTTGTCAGACAAAAACCCCTGCAACCGTGCCGCTTGACCGCCGAAGGGGATTGCGCTCCCCTGACCCTCGCAGTACCTGTACAAATAAAAATAGGGCGGCAAGCCGCCCCGACACCGGGATCAAACTCGTCGCTCTGATCCCCAGCCAAAGAAGTGCATTTCCGCTCTACCATTTTTTGGGGAAAAAATTTTCGAAATCATTCGTTTTGCTATTGACAAGCAAAAAAACTTGTGGTAGAATATACCCAACCAAAAGCAAAGAAGCACCCTTTCGGATGCTTCTCGCTATCTCGATCAAATGATCCGACTGCAATCGGTTCATTTGCACCCCTCGAAATGTGTATCCTACACACGATTTCAAGTTGGAGATTAAGGCTTTTTATATAATAGAACATTGCTGTTTCAGCGAAGCCTGATAACGCTTTGTCCTATTGTATCACAGAAAAATCGCCTTGTCAAGACTTATTTTGATTTTTTGCTCCGTGCAAAGAAATTTCGATGAGTGTATTCGATGATTTCTTGTGCGGGGCTTTTGTTTGTTCGTTCCTTGACAAGTGAATGATCGCCGAATGGGATATGTTTTTCGAAAGTATCGCCACGATGTATCACCCGATATACGAGCGTACCGTAGAGAAAAGTCAACGCCGCTGAAAAAGCAGGGGCAGGAACGACTTCGGATAAAGACGAAAACATTTATTTTAACATTTACTTTGCAACGATCAAAAATATAGCATCTTGTACTCCCCGAAACAGTCACGCATTTGATACCATCTGCCCAACGGTATTGCGGACGTCAGCATCGGTAACAGTACATGGCTAATACGGATTCGGGTTCCCCGCTTATTTTTGAAACGTGGTACGGCACCGCCGAACTGGGCGATAGGTGCTATAATATCAACGCAAGTCAATTTCAATGTCTATCTGGACTTCCCTTTCGGGAAGTTCAGATTAGACTTTGAATTAGTTGAAACAATTAGCATCAACTTAGGCAAATCATTTCAAAAGCATTAGACGGAAATGTTCCATTTCTTAGGATAAATCGCAGGCTCTGTGGTATCCAACGAAATTTCCAGAGGCTCTGTATTTTCCAAGAGTTTTACCTCTTGAATAAGTTCTCTAAGCGCATCGTCATCCATATATGGAAAAATCCGACTCCTACCTGCTATCCTTTCGTTTTTCAGAACAAAATACTTAAATACGGCTTTGCTGTCCGGAAGCTGAGCATCAATCCATCCATCATCTGTTTCGCGAAGATGCTTTACTTTCGAATCACCATATTCAGTATATGTATCTGTATAAATCATTTCCAATCCAAATGAAGCATGAAAAGCGGGATAAACTTCTCCTTTTTCAAATCCTTCTCCGCTTTTTACACAGATGCACATATAAAAACGAAATTGATACGGTTTTATATTCATTACAAATCACCTCCTTGCCATAAAGCAACACTTACAATAATAAAGACAAAAAGGTGGGTTCTAGCCACGAGTTAGAATCAACAAAAGTTCAAAATATTCTAACTTAATCAAAAAGAAAATGTAAGGATCGGCCGATCAAGACCGACCGATCCTTTGGCGGAGAGAATGAGATTCGAACTCATGGACCATTTCAGGTGGTCACACGATTTCCAGTCGTGCGCCTTAGACCAGCTCAGCCATCTCTCCATAGATCGTTGATTGCTCAACGATCTGTATTATAGCACACTTGATTGCATTTGTCAAGTGTTTTTCCAAATTTTTTTAAAAATTCAGATCAATTTCCTTCCAGCCCCAGATATTCCTTCAGCATATTGGCGATGCCCTCTGCCATAATCACATATCCCGAATCGTTCGGGTGCAAAAGATCACCAAAATACTGCGAAGGCATATCTTTCTTGGAAAACGCGCGCATATCGAAGAAGGACAGATCGTATGTCTCCTTGTACTTCTCGTACAGTTCTTTCTGCCACTCCACGATATAATCGGCTCCGTAGGTTTCGTTTCCGTAGTAGGCGGGGCAGTTCATCAGGATGTATCTGCAATTCTTACCGCGCTTACTGAGCCCTGCCAACAGCTCGGAGAAGCCCTCCTCGAACTTTGCCTGATCCTTTCCGTAGCCGTTCACGATGTCCCCGCGGGAATCGTTTGTACCCAGCATAATGGTGAACACATCCACATTGGACGCGTTACGCTGCGCCTGCGTATATTTGCCGGTACTCATATATGCCCAGCCACCGGTATCCTTTCGCATGGTCATGCCGCTGACTCCGTAATTGATCACGACACAGTCCTTCCACAGGATCCGATTCATGGCCTCGGGATAGGTATATATGGTATTAGAAGAACCGATACCCTCGGTGATACTGTCGCCGATACAGCCGACTACCGTCAGATGGTGCTTGCCTTCCAGCTTGAAGTCGGCTGGCAGATTCACGTCGCCGGGGTTCTCGTCAAGATAGTTCAGGAAATAATCGACGCTGTGATAGGTCGTTCCGTAAGCACCGCCCACGAAACAGAGCGAACCGCCCGATACGCCTACCGCGTAATGATCATTATCTTTGGAAGCAAAGGCATTGTCCGCATCACGAGACGTATTACCGATCAAAATCTCATGCTCGCTGACAGCCGAGTTGTCGCCAGATACCCCGAGGGTAACGCCATATCGCTGTTCGAGAGCGCTCTGCAATTCGAGTGCGGTAACCTTATTGAAATCGTTCTCCTGACCGTGATTCAGCGCGTCGTACTTCGAGGTATTGCGCTTGTATGCCGCGGACATCGCCTCATAAACAATGGTATAGTCCGAAAGCGGAACGCCGTCGATGGACAGACTTGCCGTTCCCGTAGGATTCTGCGGCTGATCGGCGGAAGTCGTCGTGATGGCAGATGTCGTGGTCTGCGCGGAGGTTTCGGAATTCTTGCTTGTACTGTCGCATGCAGTGATCGGAAGTGTCAGCGCTGCCGCCAGAAGAGCAGCTGTTACTTTACTGATATTTCTCATACTCCTAATCCTTTCTTTTTTGGGATTTCCATCTTGATTATAGCATAGATTCTGAAAAAATCAAGGGAAACTACGAAACTTGCAAAAAAATTTCGATTTGGCTGGAAATCAGATTTCCCGATCGATCAGCTCGACAATATCGGTCACGACTTCATCCGCCAGCGACAGGATGGACGGGACAGCGTTCTTTACCGCATAGGAGCGGAACGCTTCGATCATTGCCCGATCGTTCACGTTATCGCCGACCGCGATCACGTTCGACTGTGCGACGCCCATTTGTTCGGCAAGTCTGCGAA
>CAYOON010000135.1:0-5813 GCA_964405595.1 uncultured Lachnospiraceae bacterium
CTACGAAAACGGTATGTTCCGTCTGGACGAGTACACATGGTCGTTTGTCTGTGAAATTGCTGATACCGGCTATCTCTCCAAAACCGAATCAGAGCAAACGAGGAAGTATAACTCCTATCTGGATATGCTAAACCAGCTGCCATCGAATATCCATTATCAGGAGTTTATCTACAACCTCCCGATAGATACAGAACAGTATCTGTCGGCTGTTGCTTCCAAAACCGAAGGATATGCAGACGATTATGAGCGCACCTTTTTCGAGCTTCAGAGGAAGTTCGTGGGAAACATCGCCAGAGAAACCTCGCGCAAGAAATACCTCATTGCCTTTTCCTTCCGGAATACTGCCGGAGAGAACCCCTACAACATTCTTTACGACACCCTGACGATGCTGTCAGACAAATTCCGGGAGATCGGAAGTAACGTCCGACTGCTTATGCCAAACGAGGTATTTGCAGAGCTGTTCCATGTCTATCACCCCTTTGGCGGGGTCATGCCGGAGCTGCCGAACGATCTCTTCCGCAGAGGACTTTCCGCCAGAGATTTTGTATGCCCGGATGCCATCGAATACCACAAAAAATACATACGGTTGGGCGACGCCTATTGCCGTGTGTTCTCCATCACCGATTACGGAAGCGAGATTGTGGACAGCCTGATCTACTCTCTGCTCTCCCAGAATGCAATGCTCTATGTTTCTAAACATTTGGAACATGAGAGCAAGGAAACGGCTATCAGCTCCGTCAGAAAGCAGCTGAAGGAATTGGAGAGCAGACGTCAGAAACGCATGGAGGACAATGCAAAGCGTGGAACGAACTATATTTCGCTGGAACTTAGACAGTCTATTGACGGTTGCAACGACATATTGGAGAAGCTGTCCGGCTCCGAAGAGTTCTTCCGCATGACCGTCTATCTCTTCGTTGCCGCGAAATCCCCGGAGGATCTGGAGCAGCTGTCTGCTATTACCCAGAGCCGCGCTTTGTCTTCCCACTGTACCCTGAAAGCAATAACCCTTGAACAGGACAAGGCTTTGGATTCGGTTCTCCCGCTGGGTAAAGATTACTTGAAGCGGCATCGGTTTATGCTCTCATCCGAGGTTGCCGTAGCAACGCCCTTTTCCTTTGAATCATACTTTGATCCGGGCGGATTCTATTACGGGGTCAACGACCGTTCCGGAGTTCCGACCATCCTCAACCGCAAGCTGGACACAAACTCTAACGGATTCGTTTTCGGTGTTTCCGGATCGGGTAAGAGTATCTTTGTTAAAAACGAAATCTCCAACGTGCGCTATCAGCCGTCCTGCGGAAAGGATGATGTGATCATCGTAGATCCCACTGGAGAATACCTGAAGCTGGCAGACGCTTTTAACGGAGAGGTAGTAACGATGACAGCTGCGTCCGAAACGAGAATTAACCCGCTGCACATCTCACCGGCGCAAATAAAGCTCCGTGGCAAAGATGCTGCAATCGGAGCGCAGATGGAATTTTTGGTTGCTTTCCTTTCGCAGATCAAGGATACAGAACCGCTGACCGCTGCCGAAAAATCGGTGGCGGACTCCACCTATTTCAAAATAATCCGAAATAATCCAACCCTGATCGACTTTTACAATGAGTTGGAAAGTGACCACCGACCGGAAGCCGGTTCTATGCGGATTTGGCTGGAGCGTTATGTCAAGGGCAGCGTCACCCTCTTTTCCGGGCAGTCCAATGTGTCGGACAACAGCCGGTTTGTGGTCTACGATCTCCGGGATCTGACCGGCGACCTCAAAAACATCGGAATGCTTGCAATGATGACCCACATTCAGAATCGGATCATGGAAAACTACGCCAAAGGGAAATGGACGTGGATTTATATTGACGAGTTCCATCGATTCTTTGACGAGCAGCGTAACCCTTATTCTGCCGAAATGTTCGCACGTCTCTTCTCCGAGCTTCGAAAATTCGGTGGGATTTTAACCGGCATTACACAGCTACCCAAGCCCGTTATCGATTCAAAATCCGGATCAGCAATGCTGGCAAACTCCAGCTTCGTAGTATCCTCGGAGTTGGACAGACGAAATCTGGAAGCTATGGCAGATCAGTACAGTCTCAACGATGATCAGCAGCGCATCCTTCAAGCTCCACAAGTCGGACAGTACATCCTTCGATCCAAAGGAGTACCGATTCAGCTGCGGCTGCTCTATCCGGGCAAGAAAAGTGAGGATAAGAATCTGCTCTACGATCTTTTCTCCACCGACTTCAAGGACAGAGCCGAAGAAATGCAGGGAGGACTTGCATGAGAAGCCTGAAGCTGTTTCGTAAGAAAAAGCGACCGCCGGTGAAAGCGATTTATCAGACACCCGAAAGCAAGATATATAATAGCAATGCGGCAATCATAGCTTCTCCCGGTTGTGGTTTTTCCTTTAAAATCAATCCCATTATCGATACTGCTAATACCGTAGACAAAGAAGGAGAATCCGAACCATGAGAAGAGAAAGCAAGAATCCTATATCCGGAAAACATTCGGCGAAATATGCGATAGCCAATATTATCGTTTTCCTTCTTCTTTTTCTTCTGGAAGCAGCCTTCCTGTGGAGCTACGGGAGCTACCGCTTCTCCGCAAATTACAAACCCGAGCTGCCACCGTTTAGCAGGATTACAGACTGGATGCTCTATCCCGCGTGGTCTGCGCCTTCCGCAGACCTCTGGGATTACATCCTTCCGAAACTGCTCCCTGCAGCAGGAATCGCCGCGATCCTGACCCTGCTCTTCTGGCTGTCTCTTTCCGCAAGGGGAAACTATAAGGGAGTGGAGCATGGATCCAAGCACTTTGCGACCCGCAGGGAGCTGAAGAACTTCAGAAAGAAAAAGAACAATATGCCGCTGGCGCATAAGATCTATCAGACACCCGAAGCGAAACTGCCCAATAACAACGCAGCCATTGTCGCCGCACCCGGTTCGGGCAAAACCTTCAACATCATTATCCCGGCAATCGAAGCGGTAACGAATCCCGAATATACACAGGGATCCTTTATCTGCACCGATACCAAAGGCTCCGTCTACCGCACCACCGCAAAGATGGTGCGGGAACGGGGAATGAAAATTTATGTGTTGAATTTGGCAAATCCCGAATACTCCAACTGCTACAATCCATTGGAGCTGATTCACAAGCCTGTCTATGAGACAGAGATCAGCCAATTGGCATTAGCATTTACGAAGAATGTCCGGGATGAAGAAGCGGCGGTCGGTGACGCGGTTTGGGAACAGAGCTTCAAGTCGCTGTTGACCGCTGTCTGGCTCTATCAGTACCTGTATGAAGTAAACCCGGTGAACTATCGCAATGAAACAAAAGCGCTCTGGCGAACCGCCGAACTGATTCGAGAAATTAAACTGGTTGAAGGAAAGATTGCCAACTGTGAACTGGCGGACATCATGGATCGGATCAGGAATCTTGATCCTTTAAGTCCCATTGTGGCGAACTATGACTTTGTCAATGCCGGTGCCGGAGAGACTATTGCTTCCGTAGTATTCACGGCTGGATCCAAGATGGAAAGTCTCTCCTTCTCGGCAGTTGAATGCCTGACGAGAAAGAACGAATTTCCGCTGGATGATCTGGCGGAAACTCCCACAGCGGTCTATGTCAATTACAACGTGGGATCCCCCTACCGTGTACTGGCTGCTCTTTTTCTGGAACAGGTGTTTATTTGCCTGTATTATAATGCAGAGCATCGATACAATCAGACGCTTCCCAGACGGGTACGTTTCCTGCTGGACGAGCTGCCCAACATCTGCCGGGTATATACCCTTCCCGAGCGTTTATCTACCTGCCGTGAGTACAACATCGACGTTGTACTGATCATGCAGTCGCTGGAGCAGCTGAAACGCGGCTACAAGGATGCCGAGAATACCCTGCTTAACAACTGTGCCGTTCAGGGTCTTTTCGGATCCTCCGAACCGGACACCTTGAAACGTTTCTCCGAGCTTATGGGTAAAACGACTACCATGGAGCAGGACAGCTCCCGAAACCGTGGAAGCAGGAGCGACAGCAGTTCGGAAAGCGAAAAGGGTCTCGGGCGCGAGCTGGCGTTTCCTGCTGAACTGTTCTCTCTGGAAACAAGGTTCTGCATTTTATTGATGCAGGGCTATCAGCCGATCTTTGCCGAGAAATTCCGCACTCTGAAGCAGCGCTGGTACAAAGAACTGGGCGGCATCGGAAACTCCGAAAACAGCCGCAGCGTTGAAACGGATTATACCACCCTTCGAGGACTGCACCTTGCAGAATACGAGAATGAGCGAGAGAATCGTCTGGAACGGATCCGTATGGATCGAGTGAATTCAACCGAATAGAATTGGAGGTATTTTATGAAAAAAGCATTATTGATCCTGCTTGCGGCACTGGTTTGTCTTACCGGCGTCGCCTGCAAAAAGAAAGAAGCGACCGACGGATCGGAAAAGCAAACACAGCAGACATCCGGAACGTCAGCGCCGATTATGACGGGCAGCACCGGGACAACCGATAACGGTGCCGGTTCCCTTTCAACTCCGATACTAACCAATCCTACCCCACAGCCAAGCGAAACGGATATATCTGTTTTTTCCTACGAGAATGTGTCCGTATATCTTCGTTCGGTTAAAAAAAGCTCTTACACGACGAAATTCGACTTTTTCGTATCGAATTCCGGAGATCTTCCGATTATTGTCACACTGAATATCCTTACAGTCAATGGGTATGTTTTTCAGGAAAGTATCCAGAAAGACCTTATTCCGTGCTCTGCCACCGTCGCCTCACTTTCTATCCTGAACAGTCAGCTCGATTCTGCCGGTATTTCAGAAATTTCCGAAATCGTTTTGCAGATTTCTGCCATGGACAGCAGTTTCAATACGGTTTTCGATCAGACTGTAACCTTCGCGGTTGAAAACTAAAGGTGAAGGATATGCCCGATTATACGGTTTACATCGAACAGCTGGAAGATCTTCGACAGCGCGAGGAAGCTCTGATCCGCAAGATTAGTCAGTTAAAGAAAAAACACCGGCGAAAGTTCCAAACAGAGCTGGAGGAGACAGAAGATGCGCTCACGAAAGTCCGGGCGGATGCCGCACGAATATGCGCTATGCTGGATAAACTTCGGGAAAAGAAGGGGGAGAAGGTGATGCAAAAAGCAGAGCATCTTTGGGACGAGAAAGAGCAGATGTATAATGAGGTGATCGGCGTTTGCTACGGAAAGGCGATCCTGTGGGCGGATGACTGTACACTCTACTGGTTCGACTGTCCCGACGAAGGAACGGTTACTATCGGCGACACCGAGTCGGACGACGGTCTGCTCTATCCCCTGTCTGCGCTCCCTGCCGGGGAGCGGAAGATGATCCTTTCCTACCTCATCGAAGCGGGATCAACACCCATACACTATTTGGATTTATTAAAGGAGGAACTGAAATGAACGTACTCAGTTATAACCAATCAATTCTGGTCGGCAATCTGACCGCCGAACCTCGGCTTGACGAAACGAAGTCCGGCATTTTGTACTGCCGGTTCCGGCTGGCGGTAAACCGCCGTCACCTGTCGTCCTCCGGAGAGCGGGTTACTGACTATATCGACTGCATAGCATGGAAGGATACAGTAAAATACATCTGCGATAACTTCCGGAAAGGCTCCCCGATCATGGTAGTCGGTGAGCTTCAGAGCGGCAAATATACCGACAGAAGCGGAAACACCCGATACACCACCGAGATATGCGTCCGAGATGTCCGCATGGTGGAAGCTCCTGCCGCACCACAGGTCAAAAAGCCGCATCTGCCCTTTGAAGAGGAAGAAATTCCTCCCAGCGAGCCTCCGTTTTGATG
>CAYOON010000136.1:0-5747 GCA_964405595.1 uncultured Lachnospiraceae bacterium
GGAACCGGTAGTATCTCAAACAGCCCCGGAAACGTCCGGTCAAACGCGCCCCTTGCAGACAACAAAGCCCGGTATCATCAAAAACGAACCGCAGTTACCGGAGGTTGGTTCGTTGTCCGATGAAAAAAAGCAGGAGATTGATAGCGTCTGGATCGCTCAATATGGGCGCGAGTTTTATCGGGATGACTACAAGATCGACTACTACGGAACGTATGGCGATTGTATCGTTCTGTTTCGTGTGTCCAAGGAGGATTTGCCTGATGTTATGTGCACGATTGAGGTTGCGGGGCATGAATTCACATATGGCAATCCGTTTTCAATCCTTGTTTACCGGAACGGAGAGTTCCTTGACTTGAAAGATGCCTACGAGATGGGCTATCTGACCGAGGAACAGATTGCATTTATTGCGGATTATCACAATGAGGTCAATTATATACCGCGAAAAATCCCGCCGGTATTCGGGATTGATCCGCCTGATGAGGAAACCGTACTGGATTTGCAGTCTGAATGGCGATATAAGTTCGGCGAACATTTCCATTGGGGCGATAATCTGGTTCGGTATTACGGCGCGTACGGGGACGTTATCGTTCTTTTCGATTGCAGCGGAGAACGCTTGGCGGCTGTAACCGAATTGGAGGTAGCCGGGAGCAAATTCGTGTTCGGCTCGTCATTTTCGATCTATGTCTACACAGGCGAATACATTGACTTGGAGAAAGCCTACCAAAACGGTCTCCTGACCGAAGCACAGATCGCCGAAATCGCGGAATATCACCGGATTTACGAGGAAAACCGCAAGGCGGAATAATTTTGTTTCCACAAAAAGGGAGTTCATTGTGACTCCCTTTTTTGCGCGTTCAGAGAACTGCAAAACAGCGTTCATAATTTGACGAAATGCACAGTTTTTGACTAAAAAATTTAGTTAACACGCTTATTTACAAAAAACTCGATTTGTGGTAGAATAATAAGGTAATAGAATAGGGGCAAAATGAGCTTTTTCGATCAATGGCATTCCTTTCTCATTACAGAAAAGGAGTTGATGTGTTTATTGAAAAAGTTTAACTTCATTGCCTATTGTATCCTCGCCGTACTGGTGGGGGTGATCCTGCTGGCGGCTGTGATTGCGTCCTTTACGGGCGATAACGGGCTGTTTGCCGGGGATGGCAATACGTTGGCGTCCCTTTGGTTCCCGATCGCCCTGCTCGGCGTCTACGCGCTGGTACAGATCGGATGTCTGACGCTCTATCACTTCGGCGTCAACGTCTACAAGATCGGATTTGCCGTTCTGCATATCGGTATCCTGGTGATGCTGGTAGGCTTCCTTGCCGGGGCTATCGGTGGGGAAAAGTACTATCAGACCTTCGTTGTCGGACAGTACAGGAGCGCGCTGATCCGGGAGGACGGAAGCTATTACGACCTCGGCTTTGATGTCGGCGTCTCGGACTTCACGGTGGAACGGTACGATCCCGACGAGAACGGTAACCAAGCGGATAAATACTACCGCGCCGATCTTGCCATCCGGAATTCCGAAGGCGGCGTGGAGAACGCCTATCTGGAGATGAACAAAACCTACCGCAAGGACGGACTCAAGTTCTATCTCATGAGCTATGACGAAGGGAAGATCAACGACGAGGGCTGGTCGCTTCTGAACGGCACGCTGCAAAAATCCTACGAGGGGGTAAACTACAAGGATCTGTGCAGTCAGATTGAAGCAGATTACCCCGGTCAGACGCTGACGTGGCGCTATTTCGATTGGCGGCAGGGCGTGTACAGCACCTCTGTCAGTACTACCGATGGAAACGATTCCTGGTGGTACTACGCGGGGTATGCCGACTGCCCCGGTTACGCCCATGTTACAGAGGATCACGGCACGATCTATGTGCATGTCTTTCCCAAACTTGTGGTTCTGCTGATCAAGCAGGATCCGGGCGAATACGCGGTGCTTGCCGGAATGGTTCTGACCATCGTGGGCACGGTTATGACCTGTCTGCTTCGCCGGAAAAAGCGGGAAGATGACCCTGCGGGGGATGACCGTCCGACCGAAAAGGGACGCTCCGCCGAAAGGAAGGTGAGCGGATCATGACCGGAACGATACAGCTGATTCTGAAAATCGTCGCTCTGGTCGGCGCGATCTTCTACTATGTAGCCTTTGCGCTGGACTTCCGGGCGGCAAAATCCAAAAGCATGGCAACCCTTCGGACAGTGTTCTGGGGGCTGGGATTCGCCGTCAATCTGGGGCTTGTGGTCTACCACTTCGTGATCAACGGATATGTTCCCTTTGTCACGATCTATCAGGTTCTGACCTTCCTAGCTTTCTGCTATCTGCCCATCTATCTTTACATCCGCTTCCTGCGGGGCGGCGGCTGGATGTCGAAATACTTCCTTCTGATGCCCGCCGTGATCATGACCGGACTCTTCTTCATGACCCCATCGGTGGTCTGGGATCGGGTTCCGGCACTGCAGTCGGTCTGGTTTGTTCCCCACATATTTATTTATATGGTAGCCTATACCATGGCGGGGGTCGCGTTCCTGATCTGCCTGCAATCGCTCTTTACGAAAAAGAAAAAGGACAAGGAACGCATGCAGGAGGGCGTATACGACTGCGTTTGCATCCTCTTCCCCTTTGCCACCGCCGGTATGTTTATCGGCGCAATCTGGGCAAATGAGATCTGGGGCGCGTTCTGGTCGTGGGACTTCAAGGAGATTTGGGCGCTGATTACCTGGCTCTTCTACATGCTCTATCTCCACTTCCGCAGAGAGCAAAAACTCAAAAAGATCGCACCGGTTTTCGTGATTCTGGGCTTTATCGGAGTCTTCGTTACTATGGTGCTGGTCAATTTCATCAGTGCACAGTCAACGCAGATGCACAGTTATTCATTTGGATAAACATTTTTAGTTTATATACTGTTTCAGCAAATTTAATTAGGAGGTTCTTGAAATGGAACGAAAAAAACGCGCAAAGCGCGTGGGTATTTTCCTCGGTCTTTCCCTTTCGCTTGCCGCTCTGCTGGTAGCTATGGTTGCCTGCGGAGGAAAGAAGCCGGAAGTAACGACGGGAAGTACCGGTACACAGCCGGGTACACTACCCGGAACCAATCCGGCAGTCTCTGTTGACCCCGGGGATTACTACTCCCCCTCGGGTATCGCAATCTCGGCGGACGGCGCCTACGCCTATGTTTCCGACGAAACCGGAGGCGCGGTCTATAAGATCAAGATCGAGGACAGTTCGATCGCCGCAGCCTACGATGCCGGACTCCCCGTACATAACGTGGTAGTGGACGGCGACAAGGTATACGCCACCGCGGGCGCACTTGGCGGAAAGCTGTTGGTTCTGAACGCAGACCTGTCCCTCCAGGGAGAGGTTGTAACCGGGCATACCCCCAACGACGTGGTCGTGACCGGCAACACCGCCTATGTTGCCAACCGCTTCTCGAATTCGGTTTCGGTGGTAAATCTTTCCGATATGACCGAAACGAAGGAAATCGCGGTAACCCGTGAGCCTTTAGCACTAGCGCTGAACGGCAGCGATCTGTACGTTGCCTGCCATCTGCCCGGCGGGGCGGCTGACGCCGAAAAAGTCAGCGCAAATGTTGACGTGATCGACACTTCCAAAAATGAGCTCTCGAAGACCATCAATCTGGTCAACGGCGCAAGCGGCGTGAAGGACATCCTGATCTCTCCCGACGGAAAGACAGCCTATGTTTCCCACCTCGTTGCGCACTATCAGTATCCGACCACCCAGCTGGACGGCGGATGGATTTATACCAACGGCATCACGGTGATCGACACCGCCGCGAAGGAGTCTTCGTACACCTATCTGCTGGACGATGTGGATCGCGGTGCCGGAAATCCTTGGGGTCTGGCGATTTCGGACAACGGGAACTACCTGTTTACCGCCATCTCGGGAACCGGAGAGGTCATCCGGACCGATCTTGCCAAGATCGGAAAGCTGGTCTCCAACGTGACCAACCCCAGAACACCGACCAGAGTCGATAAGGTTGAGGATATTGTCAACGACATCGCTTTCGCGGCCAATATCAAGACCCGTACCGATCTGGGCGGAATCGGCGCCAGAGCCATGGCTTACCACGACGGCAAGATCTATGTTGCCGAGTATTTCTCGGGCGACATCAAGGTCGTGGACGAGTCGAAGATGACCGTCAGCAAAACGCTGACTGTCGGCACACAGCCGGAAGCGGATGATGTCCGTCAGGGCGAGATCTACTGGAACGACGCGACCATCTGCTATCAGAACTGGCAGTCCTGCGCATCCTGCCATCCCGACGCAAGAGTGGACGGATTTAACTGGGATAACCTGAACGACGGCGTGGGTACGATGAAACAGGCAAAGAGCATGATGATCACTCACAGAACGCCTCCCGTTATGGTAACCGGTATCCGTGCCGACGCCGATACTGCTGTTGCGGCAGGTATGAAGTATATCCTGTTCAACGCCAGCACATCCGGCGTGATTGAACCGATCAGCGCCTATCTGAAGGCACTTGTTCCCGAGCAGTCCCCCTATCTGAACGATGACGGTACCCTTACCGAAACCGCCCTGAAGGGTAAAGAACTGTTCGCAAAATACAACTGCGCAACCTGCCATCCCGCTCCCTATTATACCGATATGCAGAAGCATACCTCCATGGATCTGCAGCATGACCCGTCGTGGGAGAACCGGGATATGGATACCGCAACGCTTATCGAGATCTGGAGAACGGCTCCTTGGGGCTACAACGGCCACCATACCGATATGGTTGAATACATAAAGAGTCAGGTTTCGTCGCATGGACAGACGATTTCCGACGACGACGCGAAGGCACTGGCCGAGTACGTTCTCTCCATCGGCTGGGAGGGAGAGACTTACGGCGCGGAGCAGATCTTCAACAGCGACGGAAGCTACAATAAGATCATCCCCGGAACGACCATCACCGAAATCACCATCCGTCAGCAGGAGAAGTCCGCTTCGGACGCGACCGTCACCTTCACCCTTTGCGATAAGAACGGAAAAGAAATCGGCAAGGCTACCGGAACCGTCAAGGCAGGCGACATCCGCGCTCTGTCCAAGATCGTCTTCGAAAGCGCGATTTCGGTTCCCGAATCGCTGGAAACCGGCGCGTACTATACCGTAACCATCAAGGATTCGTCGGGCAATGATCTTGCCAGCGAACTGAAGATCAAATATTGAAAGGGAGGTCCATCAAATTGAACGGAAAGAAACACACCGGACTGATCGGAAAGATCGTCCTTCTTGCCGCCACGGTTGCGATGGTTGTAACGCTGGTCTGCGTTGCGATCCCCTCCTCCGTTAAGGCTGAAACTCTTGAGCGCAGCGAAATGCTCGATCACATGATGGAAACCGCCACAAGCTATGTGGTCGTCTACCATAAACAGCTGGGTGGTTCCCACTACGCCTATACCGAGGGTCTTGCCGAGGAATACGGCGGAAACTCCGGTACCACTGCCGCAGAAGGCAACGAGTCTGTCTTCAACGGCGGCTCCAAGATGACCATTGTCACCCTGCGTTACGAAGGGGATAAGGTTGTCAAGGAAGAAACCACCATCGTAAACTGCAGAAACGGCGTAGTCCGCGATCCTTCGGTTTCGCCGGACGGCACCAAGATCGTCTACTCCATGAAGACCAAGGAAACCGACGACTATCATCTGTACATCTATGAACTGGCCACCGGCAAGTCCACGCAGATCACCTTCGGCAACGGTGCCGCCGACATTGAGCCCGTCTTCAACGC
>CAYOON010000137.1:0-5713 GCA_964405595.1 uncultured Lachnospiraceae bacterium
CTGCTGGATAAACTGTCCCATGGAATGCAGATCGGTGGTAAAGGAGACGGATGCCGGGAAGATACCCTTGCCGTCCTTGCCCTCCGACTCGCCGTAGAGCTGCTTCCACCACTCGGCGGTCATCGCCAGAGAGGATTCGTAGGAAGTAAAGATCTCTACAGACTTGCCCTGTCTGTACAGGATATTGCGGATCGCGGCGTACTTGTAGCAATCGTTCTTGTCAAGATCGGTCGAGGTGTAGGCGGATCTGGCAGCAGCCGCACCCTCCATCATCTGATCCACGTCGATACCTGCAACGGCGATAGGAAGCAGTCCCACGGGGGTCAGAACCGAGAAGCGTCCGCCCACGTCGTCGGGAACCACGAAGGTTTCGTAGCCCTCTGCGTCGGAAAGCTCCTTTAATTTGCCGCGGCTGCGGTCGGTGGTAACGAAAATCCGATCCTTTGCGCCCTCTTTGCCGTACCTCGTTTCCAGAAGCTCTCTGAAAATACGGAAAGCGATGGCGGGTTCGGTGGTCGTACCCGATTTGGAAATCACATTGATGCAGACGTCTTTTCCTTCGCAAATCGAAAGCAGTTCCGCCATGTTGGATGCCGAAATGTCGTTACCCGAGAAGCAGATTGCGGGCGTATCCTTGTGCAAATCGTTATAGCGGGCACTGGTGCAGAACTCGATTGCGGCTCTGGCGCCGAGATAGGATCCGCCGATTCCGATCACGATAAAGACATCGCAGGATTTCTGGATCTTCTTCGCGGCGATCTTGATCCGCTCGACCTCTTCACGGTCGTAGTTCACGGGCAGATCAATCCATCCGAGAAAATCGTTTCCCTCTCCCGTGCGACTTGTCAGCACGTCGTGCGCGGCGCGAACCTCGGGCGCGATCTTTGTCAGATCCTCCTTCGTTACAAACGAAGAAAGATATTTGTCGTTCAAAGTAATGGTCATTTTCTATGTACCTCCGTTTTTAACTATCCCTATCATACACTATTTTTTTCCTTATTGCAAGAGGATTTCGCTCAAATCAGAAAATATTTTTTCAGAAGCATACCAAAGTACTGGAAGAAGCTGATTTTCGGCACATCCTCCAATGCGTAAACCGAATCCTCGGCGATGGTCTGCCCGTCGGCGGTGTAGATCACCTTGCCGATCACATCACCCCGCTTGACGGGCGCCTGTACCGACTCGGGAAGCTCGTAGCTGATCTGAATCTTCCCTGCCACACCCTTATCTAAAACCTTCTCGAAACCGCGGTGTCCGACAGACAGCGTTTCGGAGGTTCCGGCATGGATCGTGATGGGATCCAGCTCGGTGGTATCGCACTTGTAGTAGGAATAGCCCGCAAACCCGAAATCCAGCAGTTTCTTCGCAGCCTCGTTGCGCAGATCCCGCGTGGTGGATCCCATGACAACCGCGATCAGCTGCATTCCGTCCCGCTTCGCGGTAGCGCTGATGCAGAATCCCGCCTTTGAGGTAGATCCCGTTTTCAGCCCGTTGCAGCCGTTGTAAAAGCGGATCAGACGGTTCGTGTTGGTCAGCGTGAACTGACCGTTGCGGACAGTATCCTGCCAGATATTCGTATAATTGAGGATCGTCTCGTGCTTGAGCAGCTCTGCCGACATAAGGGCTATGTCTCTGGCGGTTGTCAGGTGATTTTCGGTGGTATCGTCCAGTCCGTTGGTGTTCTCAAAATGGGTGTTGACCATCCCAAGCTCGGAGGCGCGTTTGTTCATGGATGCGACAAACGCTTCCTCACTGCCGGCAAGATGCTCGGCAAGCGCAACCGCGGCGTCGTTGGCGGAAGCGACTACCACCGACTTGATAATGTCCTCCACGCACATCTGCTCGCCGACCTCCAGATAGATCTGCGATCCACCCATGGACGCGGCATGCTCGCTGACGCCGACCATATCGGTCATCTTGATCTTCCCGGAGTCTACCGCTTCCATAACCAGAAGCAGGGTCATGATTTTCGTGACCGACGCCGGAGGGAGCTGCTCGTCGGCGTTATCCTCATAGAGGACGGTGCGTGTGTTTGCCTCCATGACGATCACACTTTTGGCGTCCATCTCCATTTTCGGAGACTCCTGTGCATATGTCGGCAGGCATAGCGCGGAAAACAAGGTTGACAAGACGAAAAATATCGCTAAAATACGGGTTTTCATGGATATTCCTCCAAAGATTAACTTACTTTGGTTCAGAATATGCCGGAAAATCGTATACTATGATCTAAATCGGTTAAAAACTCTCTCCGAAGCTATCCAATTCTTCCATGCGCTCCATCATGCGCTCCTCCAGCAATTCGGACTCTGCGTAAAGTTCGGACAGCCGCGTCGCATCGGTGGGGTTCGCCTCGATTTCGGCGGCGACCTCCGAAAGCCGTTTCTCGATCGCGGCAATCTCCTCTCTGGCCTTCCGGATCCGACTCTCGTACTTGCGCTTCTCCGCCTGATCCTGCTTGTTTTTCAAATACTGCTGTTTGGAGTCGGACGCTCCCTCTTTAACCGTGGTCTGCGCCTGCGTTTTCCCGTAGTTTTCCTGATAATCCTGATACTGCTCAAAACTTCCGGCATAGTCGAGGATAGATCCATCCTGCTGGAAAGCGAGAATACGGGTTGCCAGCTTCTTGATGAAATAGCGGTCGTGGGAAACAGCTACGATGGTTCCGTCGTACTGGAGCAGCGCATTTTCAAGCACTTCCCGGGACAGAATATCCAAATGGTTGGTAGGCTCGTCCAGATAGAGCAGATTGAACTTGGACAGCATGAGCTTGGCAAAGGTGATCCTTGCCTTCTCCCCGCCGGACAGTACCTTGATCTGCTTGAAGATGTCGTCCCCCTTGAAGAGGAAAAGTGCCAGAGCGTTGCGAATCTCCGTCTGGGTCAGTTTCGAATACTGATTCCACAACTCGTCAATGACGGTATTTTCTTCTGTCAAATTCTGGTTTTCCTGATCGTAATATCCGACTGTCACGTTATATCCGTAATCGAATACGCCGCTGTCGGCAAATTCGGTTCGGTTCAGGATCTTCATCAGGGTAGATTTTCCGCATCCGTTGGATCCGATGATGAATAGTCGATCCCGCTTCTTCAGTTCAAAGGACAGACCCTGAAACAGCGGTTTTCCGGGATAGCTTTTGGAGAGTTTCCGCACGGAAAGCACGTCGTTTCCGCTCTCCTCTGCCTCGGAGAAACGCATCCGAATATTATCAGGCAACCGGGAGGGAGCCTCAATCCGCTCCATCTTGTCCAGCTGCTTCTGTCTGGACTCGGCGGCGATGATGTTGCGCTCCCGGTTCCAGCGGCGCTGCTGCTCGATATACGCCTCGATCCGGGCGATTTCCTTCTGCTGGTTTTTGTATTGATGCTCTTGTATCTCCCGATCGCGCATCTTTTCGGCGATGTAGGCGTCATAATTTCCATTGTAAAGCTTGCCGCGCTTATTCTCGATCTCGAGGGTCTTGTCGGTAACCTTGCAGAGGAAATAACGGTCATGGGAGATCACCATCACGGTTTTCCGGCATCCGGCGAGATATTTTTCCAGCCACTCGATAGAGGCAATATCCAGATGGTTGGTTGGCTCGTCCAGCATGATAATGTCGGGATCGGAAAGCAGCATTCTCGCCAGCGCGACCCGGGTCTTCTGTCCGCCGCTGAGCGAGGTAATCGGAATGTCCCAGAACTCCTTTGTGAAACCGAGACTGGTCAGAATGCCCTTGCATCTGCCCTCGTATTCCAGTCCGCCTTTCGCCACGAATTCCTCGTGGAGCGCGGAAAAACGAAGGGCGGCATCCTCGTCGCCGCTCTCCGCAAGGGTAGTCAGCCGGTTCAGCGTTTTCTCCATCTCTTTTAAATGGGAGAACGCCAGCAGCATCTCGTCAAGGAGCGTATTTTCACTTTCATATTTGGCATTCTGTGCCAGAAAGCCTACGGTTTTATCCCTCGCAAGATAGACTTTTCCCTCATCCGGGGTTACTTCGCCCAACAGAATCCGAAAAAGTGTGGATTTTCCGGCACCGTTCACGCCGACGATACCCAGTCTGTCTCCTTCGTTTATGGAAAAGGAAATTTTGTCAAGTATTGTCAGGACCCCATAGGAAAGAGAGATCCCGTCACAGCTCATACTAATCATAGCAATCTCCAAAATAGAATCATATTATTATACGACATTTCCCGCGATTTGTCAAGTAAATCCGGAAATTCAACCAAATTTTGATATAGGTGAAGTCATGAAAAGAATTCTGATCCCTCTTTTAACTCTGATCATGCTGGTTTCCTGCTCCAAAGAGCCGGTTTATCGGGACGATCTGTCCGCCGAGACGGTCGCAAGCGAGATCGCAGAATCTCTGCCCGACAGTGCCGGGCTAATCCGCTATTCCGAAGAGGACATTGCGTTCTATCTGGAAATCCCGCCTGAATTATCGGAAGAGCGTTGCGTCATGGTGCAGACGAACAGCGTATCCATCGACGAAATCGGGGTTTTTCATGCAGTAGACGCGCAAAGCGCCGATAAAATCGAAGAATTGCTGGAGGAATATTTTGATCGGTCGGGGGAGACCAAGGAAGAATGGCTGCGGGACTACATTCCCGGAGAGATTCGGAAGATTGAGGAAGCAGAAATTCTGCATCGCGGTCGATATGTAATCTATCTGATCCTCGGAAAGGCGGATCGTCGGATTGCCGGCGAGAACATCGAAAAAATTCTTTCGGAATAATTCGTTTTCCTACTTGACCTTTTTCGGACTCTGTGCTAGAATATAGAAAATCTTACTCATATATCCGAAAGGTTTTTGGAATTATGCAGACACTCAGACAGCTTTATATTATCGGAAGAGGTCCGTCCTCATCCCACTCCATCGGACCCGATCTTGCTTCCAGAAAATTCCGCTCCCTTTATCCCGATGCAGACCGTTTCGCGGTGACTTTGTACGGTTCATTGGCGTTGACCGGAAAAGGTCACATGACCGATAAGGTGATCTACGAGGCATTTGACCCGGTTCCCGTGGAGATCACCTTTGACACCGAAACAGTATGCGAAAAGTATCAGAATACCATTGATTTCCACGCCTACAAGGAGAACGTCTGTCTCGGACAGAAGCGTGCCTACAGTATCGGCGGCGGATCCATTCTGTGGGACGGCGAGAAACTCGATCCCGTAAACGAAGTTTATCCCCACAACAGCTACAGCGAAATCGCGGACTATTGCCGGGAGCACAACATCCGCATCTGGCAATATGTAGAGCGATTTGAAGGGAAGGAAATCTGGGATTACCTCTACAAGATTCTCTGCACCATGCGCGCAAGCGTCAGCGGCGGACTATCAGCGCAAGGAGAGTTGGAGGGCGGTTTGCATCTTCAGCGGAAGGCGAATACCCTTTTTAACAAGCGGCATATCGACGAATCGGCGCAAACCCGGGAGAACCGGATCGTCTGTGCCTACGCATTCGCCGTCAGCGAGCAGAACGCATCGGCGAACACCATCGTAACAGCGCCTACCTGTGGTTCCTGCGGCGTGGTTCCGTCTGTGCTTTTCTATATGCAGGATACCCGGGGATTCTCCGACACCGAGCTGCTGCACGCGCTTGCTACCGGCGGTATTATCGGCAATCTGATCAAGACCAACGCTTCTGTCAGCGGCGCGGAGTGCGGCTGTCAGGCTGAGATCGGATCCGCCTGCTCCATGGCAGCGGCCGCTCTGGCAGAGCTGTTCGAAATGG
>CAYOON010000138.1:0-5688 GCA_964405595.1 uncultured Lachnospiraceae bacterium
GCAGTCCAAGCTCGGACAGCTCGGCGAGGATGGTCTCGTCGTCCACCTGCTCGTTTCCGACCACATGAACCTCCCAAACGAAAAGGGACGAAACCCAGATAATCGCCAGAAAAAGGGGGATCCCGATCAGTACGCCGTAACGCTTTCTGTATCCGAACAGCAGATGGGGAAGCCCGTGTCCGCTGGTTTCCAAAGGTTCCAGCCCCATAACGGTCAGCCTGTGAAGGATCGATTTGCGGGATAAGGTGAGGACATTGAGAACCATCCGATCCCCGTCGATGTGCATCCTGCGGATGGGGATTTCTTTTTTCAGAATGGCGGTAGCGGCGGCGGGGGATTTTTGCAGTACAATCAGCGTATATCCGAACAGATAGGCGAAAATTCTGTAAAACATCAGACCGCCTCCAGACAGACCGAGTGGATGATCCCGCCGATGACGATTTCATCCCCGAAATAGCCGTGGAGCGTCAGCCCCTTCCCGCAGATGCGCACCTTGCGGTCTTTCAGCCGGATCAGTACGCAGTCGTCCTCGTAGATCAGAACCTGTCGGCATCCCGTGACCTGTAATTCCCGTCCGTCCTCTAAAAGAAGGCTGAAATGATCGATCGGCAGCCGATGTTCATGCTTTGCCATTCATATTCCCCCAAACTAAATCGTAAAATCTAACAATTCAGTTATATTCGGGGTGGTTGCAATTCATACCGTTGTCAGAAATCGCAGATTCACGGGGATAATCCTCTTCCCGATCCTTCTGCTGGCGGCCTATCTGATCAAAAATCCGAACCTCGGCGCCGACGCGGTGCGGTCGGGACTGCGTCTCTTCACTGTTCGCCTGCTGCCCGCTCTCTTCCCGATGGCGGTGATCGCCGCGTTTTTCTGCCGGATCGGACAAATTCCGCTGATTCCCGTGGGATTTCTCGCCAAAACGCTGCGGATCAGTCAAAAGAGTGCCACCGCACTGGTGTTCGGGCTGTTTGCGGGATTCCCCATCGGCGCGCTTGCCATAGGGAATCTGTACCGGAACGGGGAAATCAAAAAAGAGGAAGCGGAGAGCCTGCTGGGCATTGTATCCAATCCCGGAATCGCCTTCTTGATCGGCGGAGTCGGCGCGGGGATTTTCGGAAACCCCAAAGCCGGTGCGGTAATTTATCTTTCGCAGACTGCGGCAGTTTTACTCCTCGCCTTCTTTCGTCGGGGAAGTGAACAACCCCTGTCCGACACAAAAGAATCGGGGGAGGACGGGCAACCTATCGTCCGGATCTTCTGTGATTCGGTAGGCTCCGCGACGGTGGGAATGCTGTCGGTCTGCGGATATGTGGTGTTTTTCTCGGTAGTGACCGATTTTGCGGGCAGACTGCTGTCCGCACTGTCCACAGCAAAGCTGATTCGCCCTTTTGTCAGCGGATTCCTAGAAATTGGCTCGGGAATGCAGGCGGCGGGAGCCGTCGGCGGCGTCCGGGGATTCCTGCTTGCCGCCCTGTTCGCCGGATGGTCGGGCGTATCGGTGCTGATGCAGATCGCCTCGGGAGCCGGGGAGCTGCGCATGGGCAGAGCCATCCTAGACCGCGCGATTCTTGCCGCAGCCGTGCCGCTGATCGCCTACGGAATCGGTTCGCTGATCGGCTTGACAATTCCGTAAATCTGTGTTAAAATAATAAAAAGAAAGGACGGTAAACCAATGATTCGTAATATCATATTTGACATGGGACAGGTGCTCAAGCACTATGATCCCGATCTCTGTATCGCGCCCTATATTACTGACAAGGAGGATGCCGCGCTGATCCGGAGCGCCTGCTTTGCCTCGGCGGAATGGATCGAGCTAGATCGCGGTACGATCAGCTACGAAGAGGCGATTTCCCGATGGAAATCCCGCCTTCCCGAGCGGCTGCACGGGAAAGTCGATGAAATCATCGCAAACTGGCATCTGTACATGACCGACATTCCCGAGACCAACGAAATCGTCCGTACCCTCTATCAGAAGGGATACGCGATCTACCTTCTGTCCAACGTCAGTATTCGCTTTGAAAAAATTCGGGAGTTCTTCCCAGCGCTTGCCCTGATGAGGGGAATCGTGACTTCGGCTGCGGAAAAGCTCTTAAAGCCCGATCCGCGAATCTATCGGATCCTTTTGGAGCGGTATGGCCTTACGCCGGACGAGTGCGTCTTTATCGACGACGCTCCGGCGAACGTCAGCGGAGCCGAGGCAGTCGGAATGCGGGGCATCCGCTTCGACATGGACGCAAAGAAACTGATTTCCGACCTTGCGGCGCTGGGCGTCACCCTTTAAATCACCTGCGAGACCACCAGAAGCGCGAATCCGGCGACCTCGATGAACAGAATCGCCGAGAATACCAGAATAACCCTTCGGATCAGATTTTTGAAGATTCGGAGGGTAATTTCATCGGGTATAATGTCATCATCCGCAAATCCCCCCAGATATTCTTCGGAAATGGTTTGTATATAGTCCTGTCTGGTTCGGTAGATCAGTACGGTAACCGCGATCCCCCAAAGGATAATGGCAGCTCCGATGATCATAAGTGCAGTGGACATCATTTCTGTGTCCTCCCTTTGTTTTTAAAACTTCCTATTTGAAAAAGTTTACTCTACAAACTGAAATTCGAGAAGATTACCATTCACGCTCTCGGATAGCATCCTCTACATCAAGATCAAGGTCAAACCATTTCAAAATATACGCTACTGTTTCCCCGATGCTATCCCGGGCAACAGTCTCCAGCTCGCTGTCATTCTCTTCGAATTCCTCTTCCAAATCGTTAATGGCGAGGGTCATTTCATCAAATTTGCTCTGCACCTTTTCCGCGTTTCTTTCGCCAGTCTCCAAAAAGTCGATTACGTTTTGGATCAATTCTTTCACTTTGTCCACTAAAAAGCATGGGAAATATTCATCCTTATACATTACAGCCAGCAACTCATAATTTTTATCAAATTCTTTCACTATATTATTCCTCCGATGTATATATCGATTTATCCGTGCAATTATAGCCTGTTTTTAACGGGTACATGGTTCCGGAATCAGCGGATTTTCTTCAAAAACGCTTCCATTTTTTCAAGTGCCGTGGAGATATGCTTTACCGAATAGGCGTAGGAAATCCGCGCGAATCCCTCGCCGCAGTCCCCGAATGCGGTTCCGGGAACGATGGCGACGCCGTGCTCGTACAGAAGTCTGGAACAGAATTCTTCCGCGCTCATCCCGAACTCCTTGACGCTCGGAAAGACGTAAAAGGCGCCCTTTGGCTCGAAAACTTCCAACCCGATGGATCGCAGTCCGCTGGTAATATACAGTCTGCGCCGATTGTATTCGGACTTCATGGCTTCGATGTCTTCATCGCCGTTCTTCAGAGCCTCCACACCCGCAAACTGGGAGGCGGTGGGTGAACACATGATCGCGTATTGATGGATCTTCAGCATTTGCGCCGTAATCTCGGCGGGCGCAAGCGTGTAACCGAGCCGCCAACCGGTCATGGCATAGGCCTTCGAGAAGCCGCTGGCGATGATCGTGCGTTCCCGCATCCCGGGCAGGGAAGCGATAGAGACGTGCCGTTCCCCGTAGGTCAGCTCTGCGTAGATCTCGTCGGAGAGAATCATTATATCGGTACCGTCCAGCACTTCGGCAATAGCCTCCAGATCGGATTTCGTCAGAATCGACCCGGTGGGATTGTTCGGGAAGGGCAGGATCAGCAGCTTGGTTCGGGGTGTAATGGCAGCCCGCAGCTGATCGGCGGTGAGCTTGAATCCGCTTTCCTCGGTCAGCGGAAGATAGACGGGCGTACCGCCCGCAAGGGTCACGATGGGACCGTAGCAGACGAAGGAGGGAAGCGGGATGATCACCTCGTCCCCAGCATCAACCAGCGCGCGGATGGCGATGTCAATCGCCTCGCTGCCGCCTACAGTAACGATGGTTTCCTTCTTGGGATCGTAGGTCAGATCGAATCTGCGCTTCATGTACGCCGTGATCTCGGTTCGAAGCGCAGTCAGACCGGCGTTTGCCGTATAGTAAGTCTTGCCCCCTTCCAGCGATTCGATGGCGGCCTCGCGGATATGCCAGGGCGTAACGAAGTCGGGCTGTCCGACGGTCAGCGAGATCGCGTCCGGAAAGTCGTCCACGAGACTAAAGAATTTCCGGATGCCCGAAGGCTTGATTTCAACGGCTTTTTTGGATAGAACCTTCTCGTAATCGATCATTTCAGCAGATCCCCTCGCTCGTCAACCTCGTGGGATTCGTAGATCACGCCGTGATCCTTGTATTTTTTCAGGACGAAGTGGGTGGCGGTGCCGGTAACCTCCTCGATGGTGGACAGCTTCGCCGCCACGAAGTGTGCGACTTCTTTCAGCGTTTTCCCTTCGATAATCACCTGCAAATCAAATCCGCCCGACATTAAAAAGAGCGACTGTGCCTCGGGATAGTTGTAGATCTTCTCGGCAACCCGGTCAAATCCCCGGTCGCGCTGGGGCGTGACTTTGAGCTCGATTACGGCGCTGACGAATTCGCGCTCGGTTTTGTCCCAGTCGATCAGTGCCTGATAGCCGACAATGATGCCGTCCTTTTCGTATTCGTCAATGGCGCGGCGGATGTCGCCGACATCCTTCTCGGTCATAACAGCGATCTGCTCGGGGGTCAGCCGGGCATCCTCTTGCAGCATTTTCAGTATTTCGTTCATGTGAATCATCCTTTCGAATCAGTTTTGTCCAAGTAGCCTCTCGGTCAAAACCTTGTTTTGTGTAAAATAAACCCGATCAAACCCCAGCGAGAGCAGGAGTGCTTCGGTTTTGTCGAAATCGGCTCCGATGTCGTCGGGATTGTGGGCATCCGATCCGATAGAGAGCAGCCGTCCGCCCATTTCGCGGTAAAGCGAGAGAATCCGCGCGTCGGGAAGGGGAGAATCCATCCCCTGCCGGAATCCGGACGAATTGACCTCCAACAGGATCGACTTTTCGATCACCAGCCCGAGGATCTCCTCCAGCAGCGGTCGGTCGAAGGATAGGTCGAAGCGTTTTCCTGTCTTCATCAGATAGCGGATCGGATAGGTCAGATGGGCGAGAATGTCGAATCCGCCGATGGTCAGAATTTCACGGATTTCCTTCAAACAGGCGATCCAATGCCCGCAAAACTCCTGCTCCGAGATATTTCGCATATCCCAGAAGTAGAAATCCGGCTTTCCCCGCAGATTGTGAATTGAGCCGATCACCGTTTCGAAGGGATGGTCGGATAAGAATCGCAGAGCGAGATCGGGATACTGGTTGATCTGTCCCGCTTCGATTCCGTAGGACAGGCAGAGCCGATGGTCGAAGGCTTCCTTTGCGGCAAGAACCGCCTCGCTCGCTGCGGCGGCATTATAGGGCATATCCAACCCCTCCGGATCGTTGTTCGCTTCGTAGTGATCGGTCAGCGCCAGATGGGTGATCCCTCTGCGGATCGCGGCTTCGCATAGGGCGGTTGGATCGGCGGATGCCGCTCCGTCAAAGGAAAAGCGGCTGTGCGTATGGCTGTCAAAGCGGATCAAAAGGGTCACCTCCCGCAGAGAATTGCAAATTTTGCCATCTTCTGTTTATTATAGCACATCTTTAAAAAAAATGCTATATTTTTTCAAAAAAATCTTGAACTTTTTTTCGAAATGTGGTAGAATTCCAATAAGATTTGAACCGTGAAAGGACGACTGACATGAAACTGGG
>CAYOON010000139.1:0-5644 GCA_964405595.1 uncultured Lachnospiraceae bacterium
GCCGATGATTCTTGCAGCCAGAGTTCCGGTCTTATTGTTTAGTAATTTAAAGATGAAGTATGCCGCAATCGCCATAAGTCCCTTTATAATAAAGGTAGCAGGTGCATAGAGGGCGTAGCCTGAAAACACATCGGCAAGAAGTGAGCCGATTCCCGCTGCCAAAAATCCGTATAAAGGCGATAAGGACCATCCCGTCAGAAGAACAATGCAGTCGCCGAGGTTAAGGTAGCCCTGAAGCGGCGAGGGAATTTTAATAATCATTGTGGTAACGCATATAAGCGCGGCAAGAAGCGCGGCCATGATTATTTTTTTTGTTTTCATTATAAAAAACCCCTTTACAAATTGATGGAATTATATTACAATAAAACTGATAATATTGCAAGTACCAATAAAGGAGTTTTTTATATAACCAGATGAAAGACAAAAAATATCTATCTTTATATAGAATGATGAAAAATAAAATAATTTGCGGAGAATATAAATCCGGTCAGAAGCTTCCGTCCAAGCGCGTAACGGCTGACAAAACAGGGTACAGCATCATCACAGTCGAAAAGGCGTATAGTATGCTGATCGATGAAGGATATATAACCTCGCTGCAGCGCAGCGGATACTATGTATGCAAGCTTGACACTTTTTTATCACCCCGAAAAACAAGCGAATCGGTTTCTCTTTCCTATCTTGATGAAGAAATCCCTGACCGACAGCCGCATGATTTTGAATATTCCGCATGGTTTAAGACAATCCGGAAGGTCATATCCGAAAGGGGCGAACAGCTTTTCGTAAAATCCCCAAATAAAGGTTGTGCTGTTCTTCGGAATACAATTGCTGACTATCTTCTCAGATACAGAGGTATGATTGTGCAGCCCGAACAAATCATCATTGGTTCCGGTTCGGAACAGCTTTATGGAACTGTTGTAAAAATACTCGGCCGTAATAAGATTTACGGCATAGAAAATCCCTCTTATTCCCAGATAGAAGCTGTTTACCGCAGTGAGGGAGCGAAAATCAGGAAACTTAAATTGGGCAGCGACGGTATTGAAACAGAGGCTCTTAAAAACAGTAATATTGATGTGCTGCATGTAACTCCTTTCCGCAGTTATCCGACAGGAATTACAACATCTGTGTTAAAACGCTATGAATACCTGAAATGGGCCGAGACAGGCAATTACATAGTAGAGGACGACTTTAACAGCGAGTCTTTTATTCCCGGACAGCCAACAAAGACGCTGTATGCACTCGATAATAATGGGTCTGTGATCTATATCAATACATTTTCAAAGAGTCTCTCGCCATCCATGCGTATGGGCTATATGATTCTTCCTAAGTCACTTCTATCCGTTTATGATGAAAAACTTGGCAGGTTTTCCTGTTCTGTCCCTGTTCTTGATCAATATATATTTTCTGAGTTTATCTCAAACGGAAGTTTTGAAAGACATCTCAACCGAATGAGACGAAAAATGAAATAAAGAATGCGCTAATTTTATGATTATAGAATAATAATTCGGGGCTGCCGCACTGTGCAACAGCCCCTATCTTATTCCTTTATTCGTCAAATTTCCACACCAGCGGCGTTCCGTCGAAGGCGCTGTCGGCGAAATCCGATCCTCTTGGCAGCTTGATCTGATGCAGTCCCGTGCATCCGAGGAAGGCGGCATCTCCGATGAAAACTGGCTCTTTCCCAAGGAAAGTCACCCTCGAAAGCATTTCAAAATCCCGGAAGCAGTTCTCGCCGATGGCTCGGATCCCGGCACCAATCTCCACCGTTTGGATCCGGTCGGCGTAGACGGCATAGTCCGCCGTCCGAAGCGATCCGACCCCGGCAATCAGCAGGTTTCCGTCGCTGTAGAGATACCAGCGGACGCCCTCCCCGCCCGTCCCCGAATCGACCAGCGTAACGTCCATCGGCTCGGACAGAACGTGTCCGCATCGTTCACAGGTGCGGATCCGTTCAGAGGGAGAGATTTCGACAAAATCGCCGTATTCATGGGGATTTTTGCTGTAAATCGCCCGGAAAATGCCGCCATTTTCGGTTGCGACGGTATTTTCGTCAAGTCCCGACCAGCCCGCGAAGGTGTATTCGTATTGGTCATCGCAGGGGCGGACGGGGGTCAGATCGGGCGGATAGATCCGACTGCCGGGGCAGATTTCGGCTTGTTGCAGCAGGCTGCCGTCGGAATTTTCGAAGCGATAGGTTACGCTTTCCCGGCGGATAATAGCGGGGTAGTCCTTATAGCAGACATTCGGGTTCGCTTCGCCCGTAACGCCGTCGATCCTGCCTGCATCGGAGTATTGGTACATGCCGTATCGCCCGCCGTAGCCGCTGTCGGCAGTCCGTGCGGCGATCCAAAGCTCGTAGACCGCTGACAGGGTATCGGTGTTGAACTGACTCTCGAACTGACTGTGTGTGCCGCAGATGCCCGGATAATATCCCGCATCGGCGACGCTTTCACAGAAGGTGATCGCCATCTCGGTCAGGAGTCTGCGGGTCAGATCCTCCGGATTTTCGCTTCCCATGCGCAGATAGACGGGGAATTCGAAGGTTTTTCCGCAGATATAGGAGAGACAGTCGTCGGCATCCTGCAAGGTCTCTGCAAGACTTGCGGCATAGCTGTCGTAGTAGACGCCGATTTTCAGACCGACCGCTTTCGCCTGCTCGTAGTAGTCCTCGAATCGGACATCCTTGCCCCGACTAGATCCGGCACGCAGGATCACGAAGCCGACGTTCTGCCCGGCAAGGCGGGCGAAGTCGACCAATTCGCTTTGGAAGGACAGGTCTACGCCATAGATGACGGTTTCGCCGCTTCCGACTGACGATCCGTTGTAGTAGTCATCCGGCGTCACAAACGATCCTGTATCGGTCTGCATGTGCTCCGAAAAGGTGTGAATCCGGAAGGCAAAGTAGTAGTGTGTATACTCCGACAGCCCGGTGACTGGATGGCTTATCTCGTTTCGCACTCCGCCAATCACTCCGCTGCCGACCTCGCAGAGGCTGTCGGGCGAATCCCCCAGCAGCAGGGTATAGGTGTACACCGAGGCGCGGGCGAAGTTCACCTTCAAGGTTGCGCTCGACTTTGTCACATCGACGGCGCAGACGTTGCGTACCGTAAGGTCGGATTCGGCCTCCGACAGGATGGGAAGCTCGTCCGCGCTGGACGACTGCTTTGCAGAGAGTACCATGGGGATGGCTGCAAGTGTGCAGACGGTCGCAATTGCCGCGGCAAAAAGGATGTGTGCCGTTCGGCTTCTTTTCATAGTAAACCAAACCTTTCAATCTGTGAATTGATCTAATTTTACTATGAAAATAACCTAATGTCAAGCAATTTCCGTCGGATTCTGGCGGGGTTTCTTGAAAAAACGGAAATGTTTGAAGAGTGCGGATCAGGTCGGATTCAGCAGCAGACCTCCGCCGAAATCGGTCAGCGATCCTCGACAGAGAGCGACAGGTTCCAAGCCATTTTGCCGGATAAACGCCGCCATCGCTTCGCCGTCGGGATGGGCGGACAGATCACCGAAGAAGCCGATCCGATTCTCTAGTTCCACCGTCGCGCCGCCGATGAAGCCGCAGTCGTAGCCGGGGAGCCGGATATGTCCGGCCCGGATACGCAGAACGTGAATGCCGATCGACGCAAGCGCGTCGGCAATCCCGTTATCGGCGGTGATTGCGGCAGAGGATCCAACCATGCAGGTCGAACAGCGGGTATAGCCTTGTTTTACGGGCAGAGGCGTCAGATCAGCTGTCAGCAGGGGATGAGCGGCGTCGCATCTGCCGATCAGCCGGGCGCGAATGTTCAGGCAGTTCAGCGTGACGTCGTCGGGATAGGCGGGGCTCTTCGGGTCGGGGATTGTCCGAATCCCGTAGGGAAGGGCGTCGAACAGCGGACGGCTCTGTGCATAATAGCCCTCGTAGACGGTCAGATCACCCGAGGTGTCCCGATAGACCAGCATATCCGGGTGATCGGCGACCGGGGCGGGAAGACGGTCGAAGGCGGGCAGGGGGATGATGCGGATCCCCGGCAGACAGTCAGCTGTACACGGGACTTTCCCGGGGATGATCCCCGGAAAAGTCCCGGGAAAAACTCCGGTGTTATCGGAGGATGCGCCGGTCTCGGCTGTCTTGATTGCCCCGATTGCTTTCGCTGCCCGGGCGGATAAAAACAAATCAGGACGGACAAAACGTCCGTCCTTCCATGTCGGGAAAACGATCATTATGCGTTTTCAGCTACTGCTTCTACAGGAGCAGCGGTCTCAACTACCGGTTCAAGAACAACTTCAGGAACAACGGGAGCCTCGGTCTTCACCGTGGGCTGCACGCGGTTCAGCTTACCGGAACGCAGGCAGCGGGAGCATACATAAACGGTCTTGTGCGTACCGTTGATGTCAGCTTTTACCTTTCTGATGTTGGGCTTCCAGGTTCTGTTGGTCTTGCGGTTGGAGTGAGAAACCTTCAAACCGAATACGACACCTTTTCCGCAGAGTTCACACTTTGCCATACTCTACACCTCCATTTTACTCACGAACTGTTTCATACAAATCGACAATGCCTATTATATCATATATTTTCAAAAAATGCAATAGGTAAAACCGAAAAAAACCAATTTTTTTTGAATTTTTTTTGGAACATGTTGACAATTTACAAACATGTCTTAATCATCATCCCCAGAATCATCGTCCGACTCTTCGTCGATCCGATGTAGGGAGCGGGGCTGCTTTTTGCCGGATCCCGACTTCTTTTCATCCGAGGTTCCGTCGGTACTCTTCTTTTTGAGGCTGAATTTATTCTCTGTACCCTCCATCAGCCGCTTGATATTGGCGTGGTGCATGAGGATGATCGTAATGGTTATCAGAAGCGCGCAGACGCTCATCAGCGCGGTGGGGGGCGTTTCATCATTCGAAAGGAATCTTGTCAGCCGATCCAGAATGACCGGGAACAGGAGCGCACCCATGATGGATCCTACCGAAATATACTTGGTTCCCAATACGATCAGTACGAAGACCACCAGTAGGAGCAGTCCGACCAGCGGATCCAGTGCCGTGATGACCGCGAAGGCGGTAGCGACGCCTTTGCCGCCCCGGAATTTGAAGTAGGCGGGGAAGCAGTGCCCCAGTATAGCGCAGAATCCCGCAAGATAGGCGGCACTTTTGGAGATCAGGAACAGGGGGATCAGCACGACGACCACGCCCTTGAGAATGTCTCCGACGAGGGTCAGCACTGCTGCTTTTACGCCGAAAGTACGCTTCATATTGGTAGTTCCCGCGTTATGACTGCCGTATTTTCGGATGTCGTCGTGATAGACCAGCTTGGAAATCACCAGCGCGAAGTTGATGCTGCCTACGAAGTAGGCAAGGATCGCCAGCGCGAAGGCGATGGCAGGCAGGATCCAGAAGGGATAGACCGTCTTCGATTCGATGGTTTCGAGACCGAACAGGCCGGGAAGATAGCCTATGAAGGGATCGTTGTTGAAGAAGAGCTTGAAGAAGAAATCTTTCATCAGTCTTTGTCTCCCTCCTCGCCCTTCATGCGGATAATCAGCTTGATCGGCGTTCCGTGGAAGCCGAAGACCTCCCGGAGCTGATTCTCGATGAACCGCTGATAGGAAAAATGGAACAGTCTCGCGTCGTTGCAGAAGATCACGAAGGTGGGAGG
>CAYOON010000140.1:0-5562 GCA_964405595.1 uncultured Lachnospiraceae bacterium
TGGTGGAGATGTACACCATCCAGAGATATTTGCAATACAACACCTTGAAGAAGAACGGCTTGCAGAACTTCGATTCCTGGGCAGCGACCTTCGGCGAGACGATTTCGACGGTGGAGCTGAAACCCGAGGGAACGGGCTATCGGTCAAAGACGCGCTTTGCGAAATTTAACAACATCCCCGAGCTGATGTCCATGTTCAAAGAGGTTGCCGACATTCAGACTGCGGATATGCTGAATCTTCCGGTTCCCAAAGCAAACTATCATACCGTGGCGGTTAAGCCGTCCGAGCATCAAAAAGAGATGGTCGCTTCCCTTTCCGACCGCGCAGAAAGAGTGCGCAGCGGCAGAGCGAATTCCAACGTGGACAATATGCTGCTTATCACCAATGACGGCAGAAAGCTCGCGCTGGATCAGCGGCTTGTGAACGGTATGCTGCCGGACTTTGAGGGCAGCAAGGTCAACGCCTGCGTGGAAAATATCTATCGGATATGGGCAGAAACCAAGGAATCGCGCTCGGCGCAGCTCCTGTTCTGCGACCTCTCTACGCCCAGAGACGACGGTAAATTTTCGGTATATAACGACATCCGAGGGAAGCTCATCGCCCGCGGCATACCCGCTGATGAGATCCGTTTTATTCACGAAGCGGACACCGAGGTAAAGAAGCTGGAGCTGTTCCGGAAAGTCAGACGGGGCGACGTGCGTATTCTGATGGGATCGACGCAGAAGATGGGCGCGGGAACCAACGTGCAGAACAAGCTGATCGCCATGCACGATCTTGACTGTCCGTGGAGACCGTCCGATCTGGAGCAGCGCAGCGGTCGGATCATCCGGCAAGGAAACGAAAACCCGGAAGTAGCGATCTATCGCTATGTAACCGAGGATACCTTCGACGCCTACTCTTGGCAGTTGGTCGAGAACAAGCAGAAATTCGCTTCCCAGATCATGACCGGCAAATCTCCCGTCCGATCCGCAGAGGACATCGACGAAACGGTTCTTTCCTTTGCCGAAATCAAGATGCTGGCTACGGGCAATCCGCACATCAAGGAGAAGATGGACTTGGATATACAGGTACAGAAACTTCGGCTCTTAAAGTCAAATTATCTCTCCGAAAAATACAAGCTCGAAGACAGGATCCTGAAATACTATCCGCAGGAGATCGCACGGAAAACGGCGATCATAGACGGTCTGAATACTGACATATGCAGAGTGGCGGATCACCCGAAAGCACAGGATCGGGAGTTTATCGGTATCATGGTCAAGGGGACTTTTTACGGAGATAAAACACAAGCCGGCGAAGCGATCCTTGCGGCCTGCAAAGAAATGATCAGCCCGACGCCTGTAGCAATTGGAGAATACCGGGGATTTGAGCTTGGGCTTTCCTTCGATTCTTCGGAACGGGTCTATGAAGCGTACTTAAAAGGAAAGTTATCCTATCTCATAACGCTTGGAAACTCTGCTTCCGGCAATATTCTTCGCCTTGACAATGCGCTTGAAGGGCTACCAAAACGTTTGGACGAAATAACGGAAGATCTTGAAAACACGATGAAACAGCTGGAAACAGCAAAACAGGAAGTGGCAAAGCCCTTTGATAAAGAGGACGAGCTGACGACAAAATCCGAACGGCTGGCGGAGCTTAATTCCCTGCTTAATGTAGATAAGCGGGAGAACGAGATCGTAAACGGAGAGCCGGACGAGTCCGCCATGGAGGACAGGTCCATAGCCGTACAAAACAATACTACTAAACAAGGAGGTATGAAATTATGAGTACAGAATTTGAAAACCAAATGCAAGCCGTAATCAATGAGCGCTGGAACCACAATAACGCGCTTCTGGTACGCCCGGATACCCCGGCAACATTTCTGGAAGTCGGTCTTGCTGATCTGCCCATGCTCTTAACAGGCAGACACCTATTGTCCGCGCTGGGAGATCCTTCCGCGTCTGTACATCCGCATAACATAGCCCCGGAAGTACTGGCAACATTGCCGGAGCTGCTGGAACATCCAGCGCTGATTCTTGAAACTGCCGGACGTCCGGACGGGATCGCTATAATGACATCTGCCCGGGATCAAAACGGAATGCCCATTGTGGCAGCTGTCTCTACCGGCGGCAGAGGAACCATAGACGGGAAACCTACCGAATGCAATTTCATCACGTCAGTTTTCGGCGCCAACCACTATAAGGGACTGCTATACCGTGCTACCGAAGAATCTGACGTCCTTTACGCGGATAAAAATCTGCTGTCGGAGTTTTTCCGACGTCCGTATCTGGACAAACTGCTCCCCGGCGAGGATCAGCAGCTGATCCGGGAATCCCACAACGTACAGAGGTTTGATTTGACCGCTGACGACGCTCCTGCCCGCTATTTTATTGACATGGACGGGACGCTTGCACAATTTCACGCGGAAGAAAACTATCTGGAACGCATGACGGAACCGGGATTCTTTGAAAATTTGCGACCCTATGAGCAGATGATCGCCAAGCTGAAGGACTACATGAAGGCACATCCGGACAGCGAGTTCTTTGTCCTCTCCGGTCTGACCGCCGACGCCCCTGACTGCGAGGGGCAGAAAAACCGCTGGCTGGACAAGTATCTGTCCGAGATCGACGCAGCGCATCGGATTTTCACGGAGAACGGCGACGACAAGTCGCTCTACATTCCGGGTGGCGTCCACGCCAGAGACATCCTGATCGACGACTACAATAAAAACCTTGAGGACTGGCTGGCAGCGGGCGGCGCAGCCGTGAAGTTCGTGAATCAGGTCAACGACCGGGCGCTGCGCGGAAAACGGTGGACTGGAGAAAGGATCCGCTACGACAACCCAAAGGATATTCCCCAGACGTTGGGACGTCTGGCTGCAAACCGCAGCTCGAAGGACGTGCTTCGAAAGGAACTGCAAAATAAGGTAGCCGAAATCGTGGCGTCCTACCGACAGGATCCCGGACAGATCGCGGAATTCTTGAAATTCGCTACCCGTTTTTCGGACTACTCTCCGAACAATACCAGACTGATCATGCTCCAGAATCCCGGCGCACAGTTCGTTGCTTCGGCAAAAAACTACAAGAACGGGCTGCCGGATCAAAACGGCAACCGGCTTACCGAAGAACCAATCAACATAAAGCGGGGCGAAAAGGCGCTGTATATCTGGAAGCCTACCGTAAAAACACAGGTGGAAGTGAAGGGAGCGTGGAAGAATATCGGCGACCTGACCGAGGAGGAGACGGCAGCGTACCGTGCCGGACTGCTACAGACGAGGGACAGCCGTCATTTTGTACTGGTTCCGGTCTTTGACGTTACGCAGACTACTCTTCCCCCGGACAAGTACCCGGAACTGTTCGCGTTCGGCGCACCGTCAGAGTCTGCCGAAGACATGGTTACGGCTCTATCCGCCTATTCGGGATCGATCCTGGAATGCCCGGTTCAGGTTGAGAACTTCCGGGGAGCAGCTACGTCGATCCGGGGACTGTTTAATCCGAACCTGAATGTAATAAAGCTCTCCGACAAGCTCTCCGGCGAGGAGAAGCTGTCCACGTTGATCCATGAGATAGGACACGCTTCCCTTCACGCGGATATTTCGGGCAGCAGCGGGAAATCCACCGCCCAGATAGAGCTGGAAGCGGATATGTATGCGCTCATGGTGCAGCATCACTGCGGTATCGAGATCACCGACAGCCGCAAAGCCCATCTTGCGGAGCATTACAAAAAGTGGATTCAGGAACTTCCGGAAGCGGATCGGGAAAGCATCAACGCGGATATGCCCGTGTTCCGGAATGTCTGCCAGCGTTACAGCGAGACCGTTCCCACCGTGGATCAGTTCATCGAAAACTACGCAATCGGTCTCCGCGCCGAACGAGAGCAGCAGGCTATGGAGCAGTTGCCGACAGAGGAGCAAGTCAGCACCGTCGATCCCGGTGTGACTGCCGAACAGCCGGACATATCAGTACAGACAGAGCAGACCGATCCGGCGCAGGATACTACGCCGAAGAAAACGTGGAACATTTCCATATAAGGTAAACATCTGGATTATCAAAGGGGGCATCTTAAAGCCTTTACAAAAGTTTTTGAAAGTTGTCAGAAAACTTTTTACAAAAAGTTTTCTGACCGGGGTTTGGGGCGGTGCCCCAATTTGAATAATTAAAGAAAGGGGAGCAGCGTATGCAGAAGATCATCCTGCCCAACGAAACGATCCGATGGAAGCTGTCCGGCGCAGAATTCGTGCTGTATGCGCTGCTGACCTCCTTCGGCGAGAAGCCCTTCGAGCTGTCCTTCCGGCAGATGTCTCTGCTGTCCGGGCTGTCGGAAGCGACCGTCAAGCGGGCGGTCAAGCTGCTGGAGGGGCGAGGTCTGCTGATCCACGCCGCAAGGATTCGGGATCACCGCCGAACGGTCAACCGCTACAAGGTGTTGAAACGGGCAAATAGAAGGCGTTTCTTCTGCCTTCCTGCCGAGGCGATCGGGTTGCTGACGCCAAGTGAGCTGCTTGTCTATGCCTACCTGATCTGCCGTGCCGGGCGAAACAAAAAAGCCTACGCTTCCGAGTATCTGATGGCAGAGGAACTGAACATTTCCCGGACAACGGTGCGAAACTGCACCGCCAAGCTGGCGGCGGACGGCTGGATCGGCAAGGAGAAGCGATCCTATGAGAAGAATCGCAAAACGGGGGCGTATCGCTCGTTCGCCTACGATCTTGGTTCCAAGTCCGAAAAAAACGACCCGCCAGAATGCGCAGAGAGCGACGAAACGAATCCCTCCAAGGGAATTTGTTTGCCGGGGTGGTTCGCCCCTTACAGCGAAGATATGGGGCTTGCAGTCGGTCAGACGGATTTTGTGCCGAAACGGCTGATCTTCAGACCGCCGAAGCCCCAAAATCTACCTCCTTGAATAGGGGGTGGTACAATTTTGAGCCAACAGTACTATACCCACAAAAGATGTTCCAAAAGAAAAAGCAGAGTAAGCAGATATGAATAAAGTTACAGTAAAAGTGTATAAAGGAGATTCTTATAGATTTCAAAAATCTCGAATTACATCAGGTGGTTACAGGCAGAACGGTCGGCTTGCGGCTGCCTTTTTTCTTTTGGAACTGCATAAATCACAGATAACCCATAATCTACGAAAGGAGAGGACACTATGGCACGTCCATCTAAAGACCAGACTGAAAAAAAGCGTTTTGTTATCCGTCTGCGGATGACTGAAGCTGAATATCGAAAGTTGCTGAAAATATCGGAAGAATCGAAAATCTCCCTATCTCACCTGTTGCGTGATGCCGCAGAAGGAATGAAGTGCATTTACATAACCGATGAAATGGTGAAGGAAGCGCGGGAGCTGTCCAGAAATGTATCTCTGGTCGGCAACCTGCTTCGGCTTCATGCTACCTTGTTGGAGACCGTTTCGCTTAATCCCTCCCTTGCGCCAAGTGATCAGGTGGAGATTGTCCGCATCCGGGAGCTTCTTGCTCTGTCAGCTGCCGAGATCAAGAATACTCGCCAAGCGGTTATAGGGCTGCGAACAGAGCTGCGGAAGTTGACAAATGGCAATCTATAAGGCGATCACCAAAGGAAGCGGCAA
>CAYOON010000141.1:0-5547 GCA_964405595.1 uncultured Lachnospiraceae bacterium
TCGTCAAGAAGCTGGAGGAGAAGGGCCAGAAGTACACCATCCAGCGATCCAAAGGACTTGGCGAAAACGAGCCCGACATGATGTGGCAGACCACCATGAATCCCGCAACCCGCCGTCTGATAAGAGTTTGCGAGGCGGACGCCGCCGAGACGGCACGGCTTCTGGAGATGCTGCTTGGGGACAATCTGGAGGATCGCAAACGCTATATCGCGGCAAACGGATACAAGTATATGGCGGAGGTTGACGTCTGAAATTTGAAAGAAACCAAAGGTTTCTTTCAAATACGAGCTTGTGCCTTGATTGGCACTGCCAATCATTTCGCCAAAAGCGAAACCGCCACAAACTCGAGGTAATCGTGGAAAGGCAAGGTAACATGTATGCTTCAACTGATCTACGGCAGAGCGGAAAGCGGAAAAACCACTCTGATTTACAATAAAATAAAGGAAGACGCGGCAGCAGGACGGAAAGTTCTGCTGCTCGTTCCAAAGCAGCAGGTTTTTGCGGCGGAGCAGCGACTTTGCGAAAGCGGCATCACCGGATTTTCGGTGGAAGCCTGCGGATTCGACCGGCTCTGCAATCAGATTTTCCGCCGCTTTGGCGGACTATGCTATCACTATATCGGCAAGGGCGCGAAAAAGATCGTCATGTGGCGGGCACTGACCGAGCTTTCCGACTCCTTAAAGGAGTACCGGAATGTAACGCTGGACGATCTGTCGGTTCTGTCGCTGATGCAGGGCACTATTGAAGAGATGGAACGCTGCAAGATTACCCCGCAGGATCTGGAAAAATCGGCTGAAAAGCTCGGCAAGGACGAGAAAAAGCTGAAAAACAAGCTGACCGATCTGGCGGGAATCTACGAGCTGGATCTGCACCTGCTCCACCAGAACTACGACAACCCGGAGGAGGATCTGCCCCGTGCAGCCGCGCTGCTGGAGGAGAACAACTACTTCGGCGGGATGCAGGTCTACATTGACGGATTTGAGATCTATACTCCGCAGGAGGCGGAGATTCTTACCCATATTTTCCGTCAGGCGGAAAGCGTGACGGTGAGCGTCCCCTGCCTGCCCAGCGATCGGATCGGGATGTATGGCCTGATCCGCAAAAACGAGCATCTTTTGAAGACGCTGGCGGATAAAACGGCAACCCCTCTGCTCGAACCGATCGTGCTGGAGGGGCGGCAGGGAACGGACAGCGCCGAACTGCGCTTTCTGTCCGATCACCTCTGGAATTTCGGCGGCGAGACCTACCCCGGTGAGCCACAGGACATCACGCTGACCGAGACTCCCGACGTATACAGCGAGGCGGAGGCGGTCGCCTGCGAGATCGCCCGACTGGTGCAGGAGGAGGGCTGCCGCTATCGGGAGATCGCCGTGATCATGCGGTCCACCCCGTCCTACGAGGGCATCCTTGATCAGGCCTTCGAGAAGTACGGCATCCCCTGCTTCTCGTCCACCCGAACCAAACTGCGGATGAAGCCCCAGATCCGGCTGATCGGATCGGCACTGGCTATCGGGCAGGGCGGCTGGCGCTGCGAGGACGTGATCGCCTATCTGCGAAGCGGGCTGACCGGGATCGGGGTCGCCGACTGCGATCTGATCGAGGAGTACGCCGGTGCGTGGAAGATCAACGGACGGCTGTGGTATTCGGAAGATCCGTGGTCGATGAATCCGCAGGGGTTCACGACCGAGTTTACCGAATCGGATGAAAAGATGCTGGAAAAGCTGGAGGAAATCCGGCAGAGATTGACCCGGCCACTGCGGGCGTTTTTGGAAATATTCACGGGAAATCCCACCGTTCGGGAGATTTCTGCCGCACTCTGCGCCTTTCTGGACGATCTGCATATGGCGGATCAGCTCTCCGCCGAGGAAGAAAATTACCGGAACAGCGGACGGTTTGCCGAGGCGCAGGAGAGCGTACAGGTATGGGATGCCGTCATGTCCGCGCTGGACAGTCTTGTGACCGTGGCGGGCGATATGACCGTGTCCGCCGGAGGGTATTCTGATCTGCTTTTCACCATCTTTGACTCGGTGGACATCGGCAAAATCCCCGCCCGGGCGGACGAGGTGCTTCTCGGAGATCCCGGACTGATCCACAGGTCGGGCGTGCGCCACGCTTTCCTTCTGGGACTGTGCGAGGGCGTCTTTCCGGCGGCTACGGTTGAGGATTCGATCTTCGTCGATGCCGATCGCGAGAAATTGGAGCAGATCGGGCTGGAATTAGAGGAAAACGTCGAAAGCCGGGCGATCAAGGAGCTGTACGGCGTCTATCGGGCAGTTACCGCCACGCCGAGCAAGCTCCATCTTTACTATCATGCCGATCTGAACCCGTCGGTGGCGATTTACGCCATTCAGTCGCTTTTTCCCGATCTTATAATGCAAAAATCGACCGAAATTCCCGGTGAAGACCGTGTTTACGGCAAAACTGCCGCTTTTGAATACGCCGCGGGAAACCCCGAGGACGGCGTCGGAAGGGCGATTCTGCAAATCCTGTCCGACGATCCCGAATATGCCGCCAGAGTACAGGCGTTGGGACGCCCCATAGGGGAGCAGAACTGTCGGATTTCACCATCCACCGCCGATAAACTCATGAGCCGCGGGCTGAATTTGACACAGGCACGAATCGAGAACTTCGTTAAGTGCCCCTTCTCCTACTATGCAAAAAACGTCCTGCACCTGCGGGAGCAGGGCAGCGACGATTTCGAGGCAAGGGACATCGGAAACTTCATGCACTCGGTCTTTGAGAACTTTCTTTCCGCACTGAATGGACGTAGCGTCCGGGATCTGTCGGACGAGGCGCTGTCCGGGATCGCCGATCAAGCGGTGTCCGCATACCGCAGCCAGATCGTCCGGGGAAAGATCACCAAGCGGCTGGAGTACCTGTTTGATCGGATCAACGACCTGAGCCGCCTGCTCATCGAAAATCTGGTGGCGGAGTTCCGGGACGCAAAATTTGAGCCAAAATTCTTCGAAGTGCCCATTGACCAAAACCCCGACAGCATCAAACCCCTGACCGTGGATCTGGGAAACGGGCGCACCGTCTCGCTCTACGGACGGGTGGACAGAGTGGATACCTATAAAAAGGGAGAGGACGTCTATATCCGGGTGGTGGACTATAAGACGGGCAGTACCACCTTCTCTCTGGAGGACGTAAAGCTGGGACTGAATCTGCAAATGCTGATCTATCTCTTCTCGCTCTGCGCCGCAGGGTCGGAAGATTTCCGGAAAAAGATCGGATGCGGCGAGAACGGAAAAATCCTGCCTGCGGGCATCCTCTACTATTCGGCGCAAACGCCGAAGGTAGACGTCGATCACCCCGATCTGCCGACGGACGAGCTTCGCAAAATGCTCGAGATGAAAATCGGACGGAGCGGACTGCTTCTTTTGGACGAAGAGATCCTGCGTGCCATGGATTCGACCCTGTCGGGCAGATATATTCCGGTGAAAACTCTGAAGGATGGGTCGATTCGTACCTCCAAAACGCTGGCGACCATGGAGCAGTTCGGCGAACTTCTTCGGGAAATCAGCGAGAAAATCGGACAGATCGGAAACGAGCTGATCCGGGGCGACGCGGCAGCGCGTCCCATGAAAAATAAACGGGTGGACGCCTGCAAGTATTGCAGCTTGAAGGAGCTTTGCAGGGTGTCCGACAAAGCGGAAGGGATGGATGAAGATGGCTGAACGCATTTGGACAGAACCCCAGCGGGACGCATTCGAGGCCGATCATGGCGATCTGCTGGTCTGCGCGGCTGCCGGGTCGGGTAAAACCGCCGTCCTTACCGAGCGTGTTATCCGCTCGCTTGTCGCCGAGGATTCCGTGGACATCACGAGGATGCTGATCGTCACCTTCACCAAGGCGGCGGCCGCCGAGCTAAAGGAGCGGATCTCCCGGGCGATTACTGCCAAAATGGGTCAGGAGCAGGGCAGTCTGCGCCTGCAAAAACAGCTTCTGTCGCTGGATCGGGCGCAGATCACCACCATCGACAGCTTCTGCAAGAATCTGATCACCGGCTATTTTACCGAATTGGGTCTGCCCGCCTCTCCGCGGATCGCGGACGAGGCCGAGGTGTCGCTGCTGCGCAGTCAGACTATGGAAAATCTGCTGGATCGCCTCTACGAGGAGGAATCGGCCGATTATCTCGAACTGGTGCGCGCGCTGCTGACCAAGCTCCGGGACAATAAGCTGTCCGAAACGCTGCTTGGGGTCTACGAAACGGTGTCCGGCTATCCCGAGGGAGTCGAATATATCCGTCTGTCCGCCGAAAAGCTCCGGGACGCCGCCGAAAACGGGATGGCGGGCAGCGATTTCGGCCGACAGCTGGATCGGACGCTTTCGGCAATGCTTACCCACTACAGGGATCTGTACAAACCCCTTGTTCAGGGGCTGTCCGAAGATGATCCGCCCAAGGCGGTTGCAATATTCCGGCAGGAACTGGCCGATCTGGAGGACTGGCTGTCCTGCCCGGATCCTGCCGATCGGATACGGAGGTTTTGCGCCGCCGAATCGGCAAGACTTCCGAATAATGCCAACAAATCGGAGGTTTATTCCCGACTTTGCGAGCTTCGCTCCGCCTATAAGGACGACGTAAAGGCTATGAAGCCGATACTTTGTCAGAGCGAGAGCGATCAGCGGATCGCGGCTGACCGTTCCGCAAGGCTCTGTCAGACCCTCTACCGACTGCTCCGCCGATTTGAAGAGGCCTATCAGTCCGAGAAAAAGCGGCTGGGTGTGCTGGATTTTGCCGATATGGAGCGATATGCCCATAAACTGCTCATTAAAGACGGACAGCCCACCGCCGTAGCAAGAGCGGCAGCCGCCGGCTTCGATCAGATCTACATCGACGAGTATCAAGACAGCAACCGCCTGCAAGACGAGATCTTCCGGGCGATTTCGAGAACGAACCGTTTCATGGTAGGCGACATCAAGCAGTCGATCTACGGATTTAGAGGCGCGGTTCCCGACCTTTTCGCCGACTATCGGGCCGCCTTTCCCAACTACGACCGGGAGAATCCCGGCGAGTGCGGCAGGATCTTCCTTTCCCATAATTTCCGGAGCGCAAAGCCGATCCTGTCCTTCGTCAACGTCATATTCGATAATCTTTTCGGAAAAAGCAGCGGCAGAGTGCCCTATGTCAGCGCTGACGACGCCCTTCGCTTCCCCGACGGAAAAGATCCGGACGCCGGATCGACCGTCCGGTTGACGCTGATTCAGGGCAGCCGGGGAGAAAGCGATCCCGAGGCGGTCTACGTCGCCGATCGGATCGCCGGGCAGATCGCCGCCGGACGGAAGCCGTCCGAGATCGCGATTCTGATGCGCAGCCCGAAAAAAGGCGGCAAAGCCTTCGAAGAGGAACTGCATCGGCGGGGAATTCCCACCGAAAGCTCGGTGGACGAGGATTTCTTCGGTCGTCCCGAGATCCTTCTGATGCTTGCGCTGCTGGGCGCCATTGATAATCCCCGGCGGGATATTTACCTTGCCGGTGCCATGAAAAGCCCCATTTTCGGCATCACGCTGGAGGAACTGATCCTACTCAAGAAGAACCATCCGGGC
>CAYOON010000142.1:0-5545 GCA_964405595.1 uncultured Lachnospiraceae bacterium
GAGCGCACGGCCGATTCCGAACCCTTGCACGGACGGATGCAGATAGATTGAAAGATCGGCATTCCACGCATAGGCACTCCGAGAGGAGAAGGGAACGTCCGCGTAGGCGTAGCCTACGATCACGCCATCCTTCTCACAGACGAGCCACGGATAAACGCTTCGAATACGCTCGAACCGCTCGGAAAACGCCTCCGGTGTAGGAACCGTATATTCGAAAGTTACTGTAGTATCGGTGATATAGGGAGCGTAGATTTTCAGAATCGCTGCGGCATCCGAAGATGCCGCAGTTCTTATCTGTATGCTCATTTCACGAACATCAGCGTGACGATTCCAAAGGGACGGAACTCCACGGTGACTTTTCCGTCTACAACGGGAAGCTCTTCCTTGACATCCTCAAGGATATTGGTGCGATACACCTTGCTGATTCCCTCGGGAACGCTGACCGTGCAGACAGTCTTATTGTGTTCTGCCTCATACAGCCTTGCTACAAAGGCATCCTCGCGCAGGGCGGCAGGCTTGATCGCCTCGCAGACGATATTGTCGGCAGACAGGGTGAGCAGAGGCTTCACGGGAGCGGCAGAACCGCTGACAGACAACGCGGGTACGTTCAGCAGATAGCCCTCGCGAACCACGTTCTGTACCGAGAATCCGCCGTTGTGGGGGAAGAGCGAATAGGTGAACTCGTGTACGCCCTCGTCACCGGTAACGTCGGGGTGGGTTCCGCTGCGCAGCAGGGTCAGGCAGAGGTTGCCCTCATAGGTGGAGATACCGTACTTGCAGTCGTTGAGGATCGCCACGCCGAAACGGGACTCGGACAGGTCGGTCCATTTATGGTTGCAGACCTCGAACTTGGCTGCCTCATAGCTGTTGTTGCGGGTGATCGGGCGATCCATATGACCGAACTGAATCTCGTTCTTGACGGTCATTGCGGAAATATCCAGATCGAACCCGGTCTTCAGGAAGGTGTGCTTTTCCTTCCAATCCACAACGGTGTGGAAGTCCACTCTGGCACTATTCGCATAGAAGCGGATGTCCTGAGTAAGCGTAGATCTCTGTCCGATGGCGTATTTTGTACGGATCACGAACAGCAGTGCGCCGTCGGAAATCACCTCGAAGGACTTCAGATCCTTTTGCAGGCGGATCTTGGACATGGTTTCGATGTCAATATCCCAGTTATCGTAGGTCTGGGGTACATCCTCGGCGATATAGAAGCTGTTCAGCGGATTTCCGGTGGGTTTGCGAAGCTCTCTGCCGCTCTTTTTGTCGATAAAGGACGCGATTGCGCCGTTTTCATCGAAAATCACGGTTGCAAAGGGCGTTTCCAGCGTATTTCCGTCCATTTCGAAGGGAGAATTGCCAGATACAGGACTTCCGCCGAGTTCAACGCTTGCCGAAGAGAGCGCGGGGATCGAGATACCGCCGATGGCTGCGACCTTTTTGCCGGTTACGTCGGTATAGCACTGGGTGGGGAAGTTCTTGGGGTAGCTTCCGCAGTCCTCGGTGAGGATTACGTCGTCACGGTCGAAGGACGTGGTATTGAAGAAGGTCACCGACTGCGCGTCCGGGCTGACAAGTCCCTTCGCATAGCTCTGCGAGATTGCCTGTGCCTCGTCGATCACGGCAAGATTCTCCTTGACGGCATTCTGGGTGACGCCCGTATAGCAGGTGCCGGGCAGGATGTCGTGGAACTGGTTGGTCAAAAGCGTCTTGTACAGATCGTCGGTGCGGTCGTTCTTGGGTGCGCCAGCAAGTACGTTGAAGTAGTCCATATCATGAAGCGCAAACTCGCACTTGCGGTTGGTGCGCTTGATGTCGTGCATCTGTGTCAGCGTGCCTCTGTGCAGCTCCAGATACAGCTCGCCCGTATAAGTGGGCAGCTTGTCCGCAGTCTGCTCGATCTCCTTCATGAAATCGGAGATGGTGGTATAGTAGGATTCGGGCAGTCCGGGAACATTCATGATCCGTCTTGCCTTTTCCAGCATAGCAGGGGTAGGTCCTCCGCCGCCGTCTCCGTGACCGAAAGAGAAGAGACGTCCCTCGAAGTACTCCTTATTCTGAATGGTTCGGATCTCTCTGTCGGTGTCATTGACGTCGGGGGTGGTATCGATGCTGTTCAGATGCGTCAGAACCGTGCTACCGTCGATACCCTTCCATTTAAAGGAGGTGAAGGGGAAGCGGTTCAGATCATTCCAGCCCATCTTGGTGGTGTAGAAATAGTGTACCTCGCTCTCCTGCATGATCTGCGGAATCGCGCCGTTATATCCGAAAGTATCGGGCAGCCAGAAGGCGTCGGAGGTGTAGCCGAAATGCTCTCTGGTGAAGTGCTGACCGTACATGAACTGTCTTGCCATCAGCTCGCCGGAGGTGATGTTGCAGTCGCATTCAACCCATACGCCGCCGTTAGGCTCGTATCTGCCTTCCTTGACGTACTCCTTCATCCGCTCAAACAGGGAAGGATAGTATCTGCGCATCCAATCCAGATGCAGTGCCGAAGACTGGATGAACTTGTACTCGGGATACTGATCCATCAGCCGAACTACGTTGGAGTAGGTACGCGCGCACTTGCGGATGGTCTCGCTGACAGGCCACAGCCATGCAGTATCCATGTGGGAGTTACCGATCAGTCCGATTCTGCCGCGGGTGTGGTCGCTTTCACCCTTGGCAAGGACGGGCTTCAGGATTTCGATACACTTGACTACTGCGTCGTGCACATATTCGTCGTCATAATGGGCAGGATACTGTACGATATTTGCAAATACCTCTTCCAGCGCCGCCTGTGCGCGATGCTTGGCGAAGTTGTTGTCGTCCAGCTTCTTTGCCATCTGCAAAACGATATTCAGGTCGAAGACGAAATCGTACATCGCCTGATCGCAGACGCAGATGTCTACGCTCGTAAACACCTTGCGGAATGCGCCCTCACCGGCGGTAGGAACGTCCTTGCCGTAGGCATCATAGGGATGGCATCCCACGCAGAAGTGATGGGCGTAGCATTCGAAGGCAAGATCGAAGGTCTGACCCTCCTCGGCGCATTCGGTCAAGAGCTGCGCGGAGTGCATGATTCCCATATAATCGCCCTTACTGTTGAAAATACCGTCCGGACGGCCGTTCAGGAAAAAGAGGGTCTCGTAAGCGTCGGTGTGGGGGATCACATACAGCTTCTTCCCGGCAAGAGATGCGGGAACGGTGTATTTTCCCTCAACCCACAGATTTCCGTACTCTCCGCCCCAGACAAAGCCGGAGGAAAGGGGAATCAGCCCCTCGGTGGGGGGCATGCGGAAGTGCTCGGTGGTAGTCAGTCCCATGGGATTTTGCAGCTCGTCCGCCTTTTTGTATATGAGTCCCGCGTACAGCTTGTTCAGATTCTCCAGCTTACCGCAGACTCGGTTTGAATATCGTTCGTATACCATACAACCTCCAAAGAAAAAGATTGCCTTTATTATACAGGATTTTCCTTCGATTGTCAACCGTTTCCATGAAAATATCCCGCCCTTTCCCGATGAATTTCGGTGAAAAACGAGAAACTTTTGACTAAGATCAACTTTTCGGGCAGAATATCTTGACAAACAAAGAAAATTCTGTTATAATGTGCTTATTATTTACTATTTAAAAAAGAGGTGGACTTCCGTGGTTCAAATTGCCATATTGGGATTCGGAAATATAGGGAGCGGCGTTGCGAAGGTTATTGCAAAAGGCTACAATATGATCTGCAAAGAGATGCAGGATGGCATCAATATCAAATACATCCTCGATCTGCGCAACTTTCCCGATCATCCCCTCGGCGACAGAGTTGTCCACGATTTTGATATTATTTTAAACGATCCCGAGGTTTCCATCGTGATCGAAACCATGGGCGGCACCAAGCCCGCTTTCGAATTCTCGCTTGCCTGCCTACAGGCGGGGAAGTCGGTAGTAACTTCCAATAAAGAGGTCGTCGCGACCTTCGGAAATCTCCTTTGCGATGCCGCAAGGGATCACGGCGTTCGCTACCTTTATGAAGCAAGCGTCGGCGGCGGAATTCCGATCATCCGCTCGATCAAAAGCTCGATGGCGGGTGACGAGGTTCTCGAAATCAACGGGATTCTGAACGGAACGACCAACTACATCCTGACCGAAATGAAGAAATCGGGCAAAACCATGGAGGAAGCCCTTGCCGAAGCGCAGGAGCTTGGTTATGCGGAACGCAATCCTTCCGCTGATATAAACGGAGACGACAGCGCAAGAAAAATCTGTATTCTAGCCGCCCTCTCTTTCGGAATTCTGGTGTCTCCTTCCATGGTAAACACCGTAGGAATCCGCGGCATTACCCCGCAGGATAGTGAGATTGCCTCCAGATTCGGCGGTTCCATTAAGCTGGTCGGCTATACGAAGCAGTTTCCCGACGGTAAGATCGACATCGGCGTTTCGCCCTGTCTTGTAACCGCCGACAACCCCATCTCCACGGTGGACGGCGTTTTCAACGCGATTATGGTGAAGGCCGCCTGTCTCGGGGACGCAATGTTCTACGGTCAGGGTGCCGGAAGCCTTCCCACCGCAAGCGCGATCCTCTCCGATATTATCGACATTGCCAAGCATCTGAAGGGAAAACAGCCTGTGCAGGAATCCTGGCAGGTTGCGACAGCAGAGAATGTATATACGGAATCCGAGGTTGAAAGAAAGATGTACGCGGCAGTCTCTGCCGACAGGGACAGCGTTATGGATACGGTTCCCGACGCACAGATCCTGTACAGCGACGATACGGTGACTGCTTTCATCTGTAACGGCGTAACCGTTCCGGGGTTTGATGAATTGCTTGCAAAGCTCGGCACCCCCGTTCTGTCCAAGTTCCGGGCGGTTTAAATAGATAAAAGGAGACGCTGACATGGATTTTTTCAGCATGTTTTCAGATTTCTTTGAGAGTGAGGAATATCGGAGAAATCCGGTGTCGCAAAATCTGACAGCAGAGCAGTTTGCGGCGATCAACATCGGAGCGATCAACGCAGAGCAGACAGAGTATTACTGCGACAGCCTGTCAACCGGCTCGGATGTGGAAGAAATCATGGAAAACCTGTCCGACTATTATGGCATTGCGGATAGAGCAACCGCTCTTGAAACCTTGGAATGGCTTTATACCAGCGGTCACAGAGTCTATTTTGATATACTCAAGGGTGTTGCGGCGGGCAAGGAAACCCAAATCAACACCGCCGGATTGGATGAAGAGGATGTCGATCGTATCAGAGAATACTTCTGCAATTTGCAGGAATCCATAGATGAACTGATTGAAGAAGAGTTTTTGCATCAGAGAGCCGATCTCGCCCAATGCTCAATCCTTGCATGGGATATGGGACGCTTGGTACTGGTAACCCGCTGCTGCTTTGATGCAGGATACATTTCCGAGGAAGAAGCGTGGCACTATATTTTGAATGCACGTCGGGCAAGCAAGGAACAGTATGCCTCTTGGAATATGCTGACGGACGGCGTTCGGACGGCCTTGGCCGGGCTTTATGTACGGTTCCTGTTTTCGGCGCGGCAGGGAAACTACGACAAACGCGCCGGCATGACCTGCAGC
>CAYOON010000143.1:0-5541 GCA_964405595.1 uncultured Lachnospiraceae bacterium
GCTTGGATCGTCTTGCGATCGTACAGTTGGTGGCGACGCCTGCTTTGATGGCATAGTCCACCACCTTTTTGTTCAGCACGGGCAGCGTTCCGGGCATACCCATGCAGACCGGACAGATCTGGGTATTCGGCTCCGCACCGAAGGTTGTAGGGCAGGAGCAGAAAATCTTGGTTTTGGTGGCAAGCTCGCAATGAACCTCCAATCCGATCACCATTTCGTAGTCGCGGATACTCATGCGATCACCCCTCTTTCACTTTCATAGACATACGCCGCCCGATAGATTGTCGCCTCGTTGAAGGCTTTCCCGATCAGCTGCATTCCCACAGGCAGACCCTCAGGATTCTTCCCGCAGGGCATGGACAGAGCGGGCAATCCAGCAATGTTTACGGGGACGGTGTAGATGTCCCCCAGATACATTTCCATGGGATTTGCGGTCTTCTCGCCCAGTTTATAAGCGACGGTAGGTGCCACGGGGGAAAGGATCAGATCATACTTTTCGAAGGTTTGGCAATAGAGATCGGAAATCAGCGTGCACATCTGCATCGCCTTCTTATAATAGGCATCGTAGTAGCCTGCCGACAGGGCAAATGTTCCCAGCATGATCCGACGCTTGACTTCTCCCCCAAAGCCCTCGCTGCGGGATTTGCGGTAGAGTTCCTCCAGATCCTTATATTCGGCGGTTCGGTAGCCGTAGCGGATCCCGTCGAAGCGGGCGAGGTTGGAGGACGCCTCGGCGCTGGAAATGATATAGTAGGCGGGAAGCGCGTCGGACAGCAGGGGCATGGACACCCATTCGACTTTAGCACCCAACTTCTCGAAGGCTTTCGCCGCGCCGAGGACAGATTCCTTCACGTCCGGCGAGATACCGTCCGCGAAGAATTCTTTGGGCAGTGCGATTCGCAGTCCCGCCGCCCCCTTCTCGAGTTCGGAGAGTGCCGAGGGCTGATCGACGGTCACCGACGTAGAATCCAGCGGATCGTGTCCGCGGATCGTATCCAGCACGATGGCGTTATCGCGGACGTTTTTGGTCAGCGGTCCGATCTGATCCAGCGAGGACGCGAAGGCGATCAGACCGTTTCTGGACACGGTTCCGTAGGTGGGCTTCATGCCTACCACCCCGCAGAAGGCGGCGGGCTGGCGGATGGATCCGCCCGTGTCCGATCCCAGCGTGTAGGGTGCCAGATCGGCGGCGACTGCCGCTGCCGATCCACCCGACGAGCCGCCGGGAACGCGGGTGGGATTACAGGGGTTACGGGTGATCTGCATAGCACTGTTCTCGGTGGACGATCCCATAGCGAATTCGTCCATGTTCAGCTTTCCGAGCAGGACTGCGCCTTTGTCGGACAGCTTCTCCCACGCGGTCGCCTGATAGGCAGGGGTGAAGTCGGCAAGCATCCTGGACGCGCAGGTGGTTTTCACGCCTTTGGTGCAGATGTTATCCTTGATTCCCACGGGGATGCCCCACAGGAAGCCCTTTCCGGGGTTTTCATCGCAATATTTCGCCTGTTTCAGGGCTTCTTCCCGGCAGACGGTCAGATAGGCTCCGATCTCACCGTCGGCGGCGCCGATTCTGTCCAGATAGGCAGTCGTGATCTCGACCGAGGAAAGCTCTTTTGACGCAATGGCATCCGAAAGCTCCGTCAGGGTCATATCGGTTATTTTCATGTTGCTTTCCTCCATTATTCTATAACTTTCGGCACAAAAATCGCCGTTTCGGTGCGGGTTTTGGCGTTTTGCAGCAATTCTTCACGGGTATACGGGGATGCGGGTTCGTCCTCCCTAAAGACGTTGAACAGGTCGCTGATATGCGCCATCGGCTCGACGCCCGCAGTATCCACGCCGGACAGGCGATCGGCAAAGGAAATCAGCTCCTCCATATCGGCGGCCGCACGGGTCTTCTCTTCCCCGGTCAGCTCCAGCTTGGCAAGATCGGCGATCCGGTCGATGTCGATACCCGATCCCGCTCTGCCCATCCGTTTGGACGATGATTTTTGCTCGGATGTGCCGATCAGGTTCAGGATTTCCAGTTGGGATGCGTCTACCGGGGTGGGCGCGTCGGTCATGGGGCAGGACGCGTCCTTGATCTTCGGGAAGGCGATCACCTCCCGAAGCGACTGCGCGCCGAGTAGGAGCATCACCAGCCGATCCAGTCCGAAGGCGAAGCCCGCATGGGGCGGCGTTCCGAAGCTGAAGGCGCGAACCATGAAGCCGAAGCGTTCCTCGATGGTCTGCTCGTCAAAGCCCAGCGTCTCGAACATAGTTTTCTGCACATTCCGATCGTGGATTCGCACCGATCCGGAGCCCAGCTCCACGCCGTTGAGGACAAAATCGTATGCCTGCGCCCGGACTCTGCCGGGATCGGTGAACAGGTAGGGCAAATCCTCCTCATAGGGCATGGTGAAGGGGTGATGGGTCGCCATGAAGCGTCCTTCCTCCTCCGACCACTCGAACTGGGGAAAATCGGTGACGATCAGGAACTTATATTTGTCCTTTTTGCGAAGTCCGAAGAGATCGGCGACATCCAGCCGCAGTCCGCCGAGGGTTTTGCGGACAATATCTAGCTTATCGGCGCAGAACAGGAGAAAATCACCCGGTTTCGTGCCGGTTTGCGACAAAATTGCCGCGAATTCGGCTTCGGTGAAGTATTTTTCCAGAATCGAGTTCACCGATCCGTCAGGACGGAGCAGAATCCACGCCATTCCCTTGGCACCGTAGCTGAAAGCCTTCTCGGTCAGCATCTCGATCTCGGTACGGGTAAATTTCGCGCCACCCGGCACCCGAAGGGCACGAACCTTTCCGCCTTCGTCCACAACTTTACGGAATACCGAAAAGGAGCAACCCTTCATCAGTTCGGTCAGGTCGGTGATGGGCAGATCGAAGCGCAGATCGGGCTTATCCGAGCCATAGATGTCCATAGCTTCCGTCCATGTGATCCGCTGAAAAGGTTCATCCAGTCTGATACCCTTCATTTGGTAAAATATCTGCTTGAGCAGTTCCTCTACGGTGTTCAAAACGTCCTCCTGTCCGGCGAAGGACATCTCCAGATCCACTTGGGTGAATTCGGGCTGACGGTCGGCACGAAGATCCTCGTCCCGGAAGCAGCGGGCAATCTGGTAGTATTTATCCACGCCGCCCACCATCAGCAGCTGTTTATAAATCTGCGGCGACTGGGGGAGCGCGTAGAAAGATCCCGGGTGTACGCGGCTGGGAACCAGGTAATCTCTGGCGCCCTCCGGGGTGGATTTGCAGAGCATGGGCGTTTCCACCTCGATGAAGCCGTTTTCGGTAAGGAAGGTTCGCGCCGCCATCTGCACCCGATCTCTGTAGCGCAGATTCTCGATCATCCGGGGGCGGCGCAGATCGAGATAGCGGTATTTGAGCCGCAGATCCTCTCTGACCGAGCCCTCGTCGTCGGGCGAAAAGGGGAGCGGATCGGCGGACGACAGCAAAATCAGGCTCTCGGCCGCCAGCTCCACCGTGCCGGTGGCGATCTTGGGATTATAGGTTTCGGCGTCCCGCAGGCGGACTTTGCCCGTTACCGAGATCACCGACTGGGGACGCAGGCTCTCACCCGTCCCGAAATCGGCGGCGGGAAGCAGGCTATGATCCAGCACAACTTGCAGGGTTCCTTCCCGATCCCGCAGATCCAGGAAGATTACGCCGCCCATGTCGCGCTTGTTTATCACCCAACCGCAGGCGGTCGCAATCCGATCTACGTCGCTCTCGCGGAATTCTCCGCAGTATTTTGTTCGTTTGTTCATAATGATACTACACCTTTCTCTGATTGACTCTTTTACCCTTCCGACTGATACAGCTGAATCTTTTTACAGCTTTCCGATTGGGAAGAACAGATAATTCTTTTCTGTCTGCGGTGACGTAAAGTCGTGAACTGCACCCACCAGCGGAATCGCATGATCTTCCAGATACTTTATCCCCTTCGAAAAGGTATCGTCTTCTTCACATTCCACACAGATATATTCATAACCGGGAACAATCCACTTTGTCCAACCGCTTGGGGCTTCCGCGTCGTCCGTACATTCTACTCCGGCAAGATACAGCCCGCGGCTAAAATCCGCCCACGACTGAAATGCCCGTGAGAAGTCGGACATCACTCCCCATATCCCGACAATGTTTCCATTTGCGTCCCTCTTTGCCAAATGCTGAACTTCATTATAATGGGAATTGGCATCAGCCCACAGTCTTTGAATAAAGCTCTCCCCGTCTGAAGTGGAACCTTCCTTTCCGATTACGGCAAAAGACTGCTTTACACATTTCTCGATTTTCATAGCTTCCTCCAAAATTCCGAACGATCAATTTTTGGGCAAAAAAAATCCGCTGCCTTCTCCCAAAACATGGGACGAAAGACAGCTTCCGCGGTACCACCCAAATTAGCCGCTTCTGCGGCTCTGCTCGATCCAAATACGCACATTGACGCGGCGAATAAACCGCATCATCTGCGGCATTACGCTCATTTTGGTCACACGCCTTTGTGTATATCCTGCGGGGATAACGCTCCGCCTGCGTCCGAGTCTACTCGTCCGGGAGGACTTTCGGTCGGCTGCTCCGGGATGTTCTTTGGGCAGTTCCTTCTGCCGCGCTCGCACCTGCCGCGGCTCTCTGGAAGAAGGGGATCTGCTTACTTTTTCCCATCAACGCTTTTCGCTTATTGTAGCATGTTTTTAAAAGTTTGTCAAGAGTTTTTTGAAAAATACGCGGGGTTGCCGAAAAGTTTTCTTTATCCTTCGCTTTCCAACGCCTTCAATGCTTCGAAATTAAGCTTTCTTCCTTTGAAATAGTAATCCCGATCGTGTTCGCCAATCTCCCGCAGTACCCGGCATGGATTGCCGACTGCCACGACGCCTGCCGGAATATCCTTGGTTACGACGCTTCCCGCGCCGATCACCGAATTGTCGCCGATGGTGATGCCGGGCAGGACGATCGCTCCCGCGCCCAACCAGCAGTTCCGACCGATATGCACCGGGGCGTTATACTGATACGCCTTCTCCCGAAGCTCGGGCAGCAGCGGATGTCCCGCCGTCGCGATCACCACGTTCGGACCGAACATCGTGCAGTCCCCGACGTATATGTGGGTATCGTCCACCAGCGTCAGACCGAAATTGGCATAAACGTTCTCGCCGAAATGCACATGCCGTCCGCCCCAATTGGCGCGCAGGGGCGGCTCGATATAGCAGCCCTTCCCGATCTCGGCGAACATCTCCTTCAGCATCGTCTCCCGCTTATCCAGCTCTGTGGGACGGGTCTGATTGAAATCGTAGAGGCGGTTCAGGCAGGCAAGCTGCTCTCTCTGAAGTTCCTCGTCGTTAGGCAGATACAGTTCGGTATTGTGCATTCTTTCTCTGTTTGACATGGTTTTCTCCTTTTAAACATCCTCCGTAAGCAGAACGGGGACGGGATTTTTCAGGGTCATGGAATTCTCGGTAACGTGGCAGTCATAGGCGAGGATTTGCACACCCTCGCTTGCCGCTTCCCGGAGTGCCGCGGCAAAAGCGGGATCGGTTTGCTCGTTGGGATGCAGGCATC
>CAYOON010000144.1:0-5505 GCA_964405595.1 uncultured Lachnospiraceae bacterium
CGCCGCGGAGCTGGCGAAAACCGGCGCGGAGCTGGTGGAGGAGAAGACGGAGGCCGTCCGCGCCCGCGCCCGTCTGGAGCGGGAGATCCACGACCTGGAGGAGGAGATCAGGCTCCAGATGCAGGCCATCGGCGAGATCGTGTACGCCTCCCACAAGGACCGTCCCCCGGACAGCGATCCCTTCCAGCGGGTCGTGGATATCTGCCGCCAGGCACAGGCCAACGGCGAGGCGGCGCAGACTCCCGACGAGGACCATTCCTCGGACAGCGACCCTCTCCAGCAGGTTGTGGATATGTATCACCGGATGCAGGCCGCAGGCAAGAGCCAGCCTTCGAAGGAGGAGACCGTCCGGCAGATCAAGGCTGCGGTGGGGGATCAGGTCAGCATGATCTTCTACGATGTCACCGGAAAACCGCCTGCCACGGTGGAGTGGGAGTAAGTTGTTCCCGCAAGTTCCGCAGATACACGAAACAAATTATTTTGTAAGTATTTTCACTTAAAATCTATATTTTGGAGGTAACTTATGGAAAACAACAAAAGACCGGAAAGCATGGAGCGCATCACGACTGCCGCTCTGGCGGATGCGTTCATCGAGGAACAGGTCGCTGCGCTTCGGGAGCAGGTAGGCGACAAGAAGGTTCTGCTTGCTTTGTCGGGCGGCGTGGACTCGTCCGTCGTAGCGGCGCTTCTGATCAAAGCAATTGGGAAGCAGCTCGTATGCGTACACGTCAATCACGGTCTTCTTCGCAAGGGTGAGCCCGAGCAGGTGATTGAGGTATTCCGGAATCAGATGGACGCAAACCTGATCTATGTGGACGCGGTCGATCGTTTTCTCGACAAGCTGGCAGGCGTTGCCGAGCCGGAGAAGAAGCGGAAGATCATCGGCGCGGAATTCATCCGCGTATTTGAGGAAGAAGCCCGCGCGCAGGAGGGGATCGAATTTCTTGCGCAGGGAACCATTTACCCAGACATCATCGAAAGCGACGGCGTAAAGGCGCATCACAATGTAGGCGGTCTGCCCGAAGATCTGAAGTTCGAGCTGGTCGAGCCGCTGAAGTTCCTCTTCAAGGACGAGGTTCGCGTAGTTGGTAAGGCACTGGGCTTACCGGACGGCATGGTATACCGTCAGCCCTTCCCGGGTCCCGGACTCGGCGTGCGTTGCCTTGGCGCGATCACACGCGACCGTCTGGAGATCGTTCGGGAATCCGACGCGATCCTGCGCGAGGAATTCGCGAAGAACGGTCTGGAAGGCAAGGTCTGGCAGTACTTCACCGCAGTACCGGATTTCCGTTCGGTCGGCGTGAAGGATGGCGCGCGTACCTTTGCGTATCCCGTGATTCTGCGCGCGGTCAACACGGTCGATGCTATGACCGCAACGGTTGAGGACGTCCCCTTTGCGCTGCTCTCCCATATCACACAGCGCATCACAAGCGAGGTTCCGGGCGTGAACCGCGTACTCTACGATCTCACCCCGAAGCCTTGCGGAACCATCGAGTGGGAGTAAGCACATGAATTCCATCCCCATCGATGGACTCAAATATCCGATTCTGCTTGTCCACGGGATGGGATTTCGGGACAGCGAGAGACTGAACTATTGGGGTAGGATCCCGAGAATACTGGAGCAGATGGGTTGCAAGGTTTTCTACGCTCATCAGGATGCAAATGCACCGATCGAGATCAACGGTCTCTGCATTGCGGATCGGATCCGGAAAATCCCGACTATGAAGAAGTGTACTATCAAAGCTACGCCTTTGTTATGATAAATCCATTCAGCGATCTGATTCTCTTTTTCCCGAATTTGGTGGTCGGATGGATCGAAGGGACAAACGACGGGCTATTGCCCCCCGCAGCGGTAAAATGGGGAGATTTCAAAGGGACCCTCTCCGGTGTGTCCAACCGAGGGATCTCCCACTGCGACGAGGTGGATCTGAGACGCAGGCGGCTGTCCAAAAAGAACGGCGACGGTGTCTCGGACATCGTGGAGGTTTACAAGACGATTGTCCGAGAGCTGCACGAAAGGGGTTTTTGAATCATCCCGCTCTCTGATCAGACGATCATGCGAAAAGCGTTGTAAAGGAGCAAATATGGATACATTCGCGGGAAAAGTCGCGGTTATCACGGGCGGAGCCAACGGTATCGGCAAGTGCATTGCCGAAGAATTCCGGAAAAACGGCGCACAGGCGATCGTCATCGACAAGACAACCGGCGATCACTACGTCGGCGATATTGCCGATAAGTGCGTACTGGAGGCTTTCGCTGCGGACGTGATCGAAAAGTACGGACACATCGACTATCTGATCAACAATGCACCGCCCCTGATGCGCGGAATCAACGAATGCAGCTATGAGGAGTTCCAATACGCTTTGTCAGCGGGTGTGACTGCGGCGTTCTACCTTTCGAAGCTGTTTCTTCCCTATTTTAACGAAGGCGGCTCGATCATCAACATCTCTTCCTCCCGCGACCGCATGAGTCAGCCCCAGACCGAGAGTTACACCGCCGCCAAGGGCGGTATCTCCGCGCTGACCCACGCACTGGCGATAAGCCTTGCGGGAAAGGTTCGGGTAAATTCCATTTCTCCCGGATGGATCGACACTTCCTACCATGTGTACGACGGCGCGGATGCCGTTCAGCAGCCTGTGGGCAGAGTCGGAAATCCGCTGGACATTGCCAACATGGTTCTCTTCCTCTGCTCGGACAAGGCGGGGTTCATCACCGGCGAAAACATCTGCATCGACGGCGGCATGACAAAGCTGATGATCTACCACGGCGATCACGGGTGGAAATTGGACGTTTGAGTTTCTATCGAATAGGCGGCAGGGGGATCTCTGCCGCCCTTTTCCTATTTCGATATAAAAATCCACATTTTTTTGAAAAAATAAAAAATCCCCCTGCGCAAGGTATTGCTTGTTACGCTGCGTAATGATGTATAATAGACAGCGTAAGGAGGTGAAAGCTATGTCAAAGTACACGACAGGTGAAATCGCAAAGCTCTGTGGCGTGTCCGTTCGGACGGTACAGTATTATGATACCCGTGGAATCTTGACTCCCAGCGAACTTTCCGAAGGCGGCAGGCGACTCTATTCGGAGGATGATCTGAAGCGAATGAAGATCATCTGCTTTCTTCGTGAAATCGGTCTTCCGCTGGACAGTATCGGTGCACTTTTCGCTGAAGAAAATCCCGGCAGCATTATTTCCATCCTACTCGACCAGCAGGAGCAGGTTCTTCGGGAGGAACTGACCGAGCGGCAAAATAAGCTGGATATGCTGGAAGCAATCAAGCGTGAGCTGAAGGAACTTGAACATTTCTCTGTTGAATCCATCGGTGATATAGCGCATGTAATGAAAAAGAAAAACGAACTAAAGAAACTAAGAGCCTTTACCCTGATTACAGGTATTCCCGTAATGACTCTTCAGTGGGTATCCATTATCCTGTGGATCACAAAAGGGATCTGGTGGCTCTTTGCCGTATGGGCAGGTGTAGCGGTTGCCTATGGCGTTTGGGTGTCGATATATTACTTTCATCGCGTCGCATATATCTGCCCCGAATGTCATGAGGTGTTCAAGCCGCGTTTCAAGGAAATGTTTTGGGCGTACCATACACCGAAAATGCGCCGTTTGACCTGCCCGAAATGCGGTCGCAAGGGCCTCTGCGTTGAGGTATACGCCCGAAAGGACGGTGAAAGCAATGGCGAAATTTAAGAAACCGTTACTGTTTGCTCTTTGCCTTTTGCCGATTGCCATTGTTGCCGGAATCTTTGTTGGATTTTATCAGCTTGATACCTATTCCGATGAGATCATCGCAGAGATGGTCGCTAAACTTGGCAGCACAGACGTTATAATTGCTATCGGCGCGGTACAGACAGTTATTTACGCGCTATTCTGTGGTTTCTTCGGTTATATTCTTGCGGATAAAATCGGGCTATGGAAGCCGATTCAATTTGAAACGAAAAAGCTGATGATCGCACTCGGTATTTCTGTCCTTGGAGGAATTCTGCTCAGCTTGGATCATTGGACTTTCGGCAGTGTTATCGATGGTATTCAATCGGCAAACAGGGCAAGCCTGACAGTCAGCGGTGTGATGGCCTCTGTTCTGTATGGCGGTATTATCGAGGAAGTGATGCTGCGGCTGTTCTTTCTGTCGCTGATTGCGCTGATTATATGGAAGGTTTTCTTCAGAAAGCTTGACAGCGAAAGTATACCGACCGGAGTATTTGTTGCTGCAAATATCATAGCAGCCCTTGCGTTTGCGGCGGGACATCTGCCCGCAACGCTTTCCATTTTCGGCGAGCTTACGCCGCTGATTCTGTTTCGCTGCTTCCTGCTGAACGGCGGCTTCGGACTTGTTTTCGGTTGGCTGTATCGTAAATATGGAATTGTATACGCAATGACAGGACACGCGTTGTTCCATATCGTAAGTAAGCTGATTTGGTTTATTTTTATATCTTAATCTGTAATTCCCAAGCCCCTTGATTCAAGGCGATCACGGGTGGAAATTGGACATTTGAATTTATAGTGCAAGGCGGCAGAGTTCCCTTCTCTGCCGCCTTTCTTCTATAAATGTAACGAATTTGTGAAAGATGCGTATGGCATCTTGACGGATTCGTTTTTCTTGTTTATAATGGAAACGGATGTTGCGAAACAATTGTTGCTTATATAGGGAGGAACAAAAATGCCGCCGAAATGTAAATTCACGAAAGAGGAAATCATTCACGCCGCGCTGGAACTGGTGCGGACGGAAGGAATCGACGCGATCACTGCCCGGGCATTGGGCGCCAAGCTGGGTTCGTCCCCGAAGCCGATTTTCAGCGTTTTCGAGAACATGGACGAGGTTCAGCGGGAGGTTATCGCCGCCGCAAGGCAGCTATACAACGGATACATTGACTTTGCGCTGCATCAGTCCGATATGCCTGCCTTCAAGGGCGTCGGGACGCAGTATATCCGATTCGCGCTGACCGAACCCAAGCTGTTTCAGCTGCTGTTTATGTCCGAACAGCCGCAAAAGCCGGATATTGCCAACGTACTACCCGTCATCGACGAGAACTATGGGCTGATTTTAGATTCCGTCCGGGAGTGTTACGGTTTAGACGAACAGGATTCGGAAAGGCTGTACCGTCATTTATGGGTCTATTCCCACGGGATCGCGGTACTCTGCGCCACGAATCTATGCTCATTCAGCCCGGCGGAAATCGGGGAAATGCTGACCGAAGTCTGTGTTTCGGTTCTACGGACGATCAAGGAGGAAGAAAGTCATGATTGCGGTAAATGAGATCGTAAAATCCTACGGCAGCGGGGAAAATCGCTGTCAGGTACTGAAAGGGATCACCGTGAAAATCGCGGATGGTGATTTCGTCGTAGTTTTAGGCGCGTCGGGATCGGGAAAATCTACCTTTCTGAATGTGATTTCCGGTTTGGAGCGTCCCGACGGCGGAAGCGTCCTGTATGATGGGGTGGATATTGCCAAGCTATCGGACAGCGCGCTGACGGCCTTTCGCAAGGACACGGTGG
>CAYOON010000145.1:0-314 GCA_964405595.1 uncultured Lachnospiraceae bacterium
GAAGGTCGACCTGATTATAGTGCACGCCGAAGTCGGCGAGGGAGCCGTTTCCGGGTTCGCCTGCGATGCCGATGACCTCTTCCAGCGTATCATAGGGCTTGCCGGTCACCGACAGGAGAGTATCGCCCGGGCGGAGCAGTCCGAACAGGCCGATGGTCAGTGCCTGCGTGCCGTTGACGATCTGATGGCGCACAAGGGCGGATTCGGCGCCGAACACCTGCGCATAGATGGCATCCAGCTTTTCACGACCCCGGTCGTCGTAGCCGTAGCCGGTGGATGCCGCGAAATCGGCTTCGGCGACCTTCTGGGCGGCG